>JAEZFY010000240.1 GCA_023417265.1 Actinomycetes bacterium
CGCCGATCCCGCGTCCGGCCGGGGCGTCGTCGGGCTGGACGGGGCTCACGGTTGCACCGCCGCGTCGCGGTCGGTCTCGAATGCCTCGACCAGCGTCCGGTAGTCGGGCACGCGCTGCATCAGTTCGTCGTGCGTGCCGTGGTCGACGACGCGCCCGTCGGCGACGTAGAGGACGTCGTCGGCGAGGGCCACGGTCGACGGCCGCGAAGCGACGATCACCACGCTCGCCCCGGCGAGCCCGCGGCGGAGGTTGTCGAGCACGGCCAGCTCGGTGGCCGGGTCGAGCGCCGAGGTCGTGTCGTCGAGCACGAGCAGGCTCGGGCGGCGCACGAGCGCCCGGGCGAGGGCCACCCGCTGGCGTTGCCCACCCGACAACGTGACGCCGCGCTCGCCGACGAGCGTGTCGAGGCCATCGGGCAGGTGGTGCACGAATTCGTCGCCGCGGGCCAAGCGCAGCGCCTCCCACACAGCCTCGTCGGGGAGCGTCAACCCGAGCAGGATGTTGTCGCGCACGGTGCCGCCGAACAGGAACGCCTGCTGGAACACGATCGCCCGTTCGCCGGCCGGGATCGCCACCGTGCCCGAGCTCGGCGCGACGAGCCCACCGATCAGGTCGACGAGGGTCGACTTGCCGGCCCCGGTGGGCCCGACCACCGCCGTCACCGCGCCGGCCTTGATCGTGGCCGTGGCCTGCTCGATCGTGGGCTGCGTGTCGGTGGGGTAGGTGAACGTGACATCGGTGAGCGCCACCGCCGCGGGCGGTTCGGCGACGGCGAGCGCGCCCGTGGGGTCGGCCACGAGCGGGTCGTCGAGCGTGGCGGCCACGCGGCGGTACCCGGCGTACGACTGCGGGAGCTCGCTCAGCGCGTAGGCGATCAGCCGCAGCGGGAACACGAGCAGGGTGAACATGTAGACGAACCCGCTCAGCTCACCGATCGTGAGGTGCCCGTCGCGCACGCGCATCGCGCCGAGCACCACCAGCCCGATGTTGGTGAGGCTCGGGACGAGCTCGAGCAGCGCTTCGAACACCGAACGCACGCGCACGGCCCGCACTCGCGAGTCGCGGATCGCCCCGGCGAGCGCGCCGAGCCGTTCGGTCTCGCGCTGCTCGGCGCCGTAGACCTTGATCAGCTGGACCGCTTCGAAGCTCTCGTGGACGTCGCCGGTGAACACGCCGAGTGCCTCTTGGGCGCTGTCGAAGTGCCCGCTCACGCGCTTCTCGTAGACGATGTTGGTGAGCATCAGGACCGGGAACACGGCGACCGCGACGAGACCCATCACGACGTCGGTGAGCACGAGGTACACGCCCGACACGACCAGCAGCAGCACGGTGGACGTGGCGAACGGGATCGGCGCCATCACGCGGATGGTGGTGTCGGTGTCGACCCCGCCGCGGGCGATCAGCTGGCCGTCGGGGAAGCGCTGGTGCCACGGCACCGGCTGGGTGACGAGCCGATCGGCCACCTTCCCGGCGAGCGTCTCGGCGATCCGCCACTGCGTCATCGTCGCGAACGTCCGGCGGGTCACCACGCCGGCCGCCCGCAACACACCGATCCCGATGATCAGGGCGCACCCGATCACGACCTTCGAGGTGGCGACCCGGCCGTCGTCGAAGCGCGGCACGATCACGTGGTCGATCACCCAACGCACGGCGAACGACGAGGCCACCGTGCACAGGGCGTACACGGAGGCCCCCCCGACGGCCATGAGGAACTTGCCCCGGTGGAGGCTGATGATCGCCTTCAGGAACCCGGCGTAGCGGCGCGCCCGGGCCAGCCCGCGGGGCGGGATGTCACCGAGGTCGACGGGCACCGAAGTCACCCGGCGTTTCTACCAACCGGGAAGCGGCTGACGACGCGGGGATCACACGCGTGCGCCGTCAGCGGTGCCGTTGAGGGCGCCGATGATCGCGTCGGTGTCGTAGACGCAACCGCCCCAACTGCCCCCGGCGACCGCCGCCAAGGCCGCCCACAAGCGAGTGTCGCCGGGCAGATCGGTGACGCGATCGGCGAGTTCGGGGTGCGTCGCCCGGGCCGCCAGGTCGGCCGGGTCGCCGGCGAAGTCGACCCGCCCGGTGAGCGCCACGGTGTCGATCACGATCTCGATCGGGTCGCCGTCGCGGACCCGGCCGAGCGGCCCGCCGGCCGCCGCGTCCGGGCTGACGTGGCCGATGCACGGGCCGGTCGACACCCCCGAGAAGCGACCGTCGGTGACGAGCGGGATCAGGCCGCTCTCGTCGGCGTACTTGAGGGCGGCGGTGATCTGGAACGTCTCGGGCATGCCGAACGCCGGACCGACGCCGATCAACACCATCACCTCGCCGGGCCGGATCGAGCGGCTCTTGACGGCGCCGATCGCGGCGGCCTCACTGGTGAACACCCGGGCCGTGCCGCGGGCGCGGTACACGCCGGCTGGGTCGAGCAGTTCCGGGGCGATCGCGGTCGACTTGACGAGCGCCCCGCCGGGCGCCAGCGAACCGTCGAGGATCGTGGCCGTCGGCGGGAGCTCGCGACCGGGCGGGCGGATCACGTCGTCGGGGTCGACGCCGTCGAGCGCGAACAGCCGTTCGCGCAGGGCGTGCCGGCGCCTGCTCGTCTCCCACCAGGCCAGGTCGTCGGCGAGCGTGCCACCGGCGACGGTCGCCACCGACGTGTCGAGCGCACCCCGGCGGGCGAGGTGGAGCATCACCTCCGGCACGCCGCCGGCGAGGAACACGTGCACCGTGGCATGGTTGCGCGGCCCGTTCGGGAGTGCGTCGACGAGACGCGGAACCCTGCGGTTGACCGCCGTCCAGGCCGCCGCGCCCGGACGGGTGAGCCCGGCCGCATGGGCGATCGCGGGAAGGTGCAGGTAGAGGTTGGTCGACCCGCCGACCGCGGCGTGGACCGCCATCGCGTTGGCCACGGCGGCGTCCGACAGGAGCGTTCCGGTCGTGCGCCCGGCGCGGGCCAGCGCCGCCAGGGCGCGCGCCGAGCGGCTGGCCATGTCGCGCCAGAGCGCCGTGCCGGACGGGTGCAGCGCGCTGTGCGGGAGCGTCAGGCCGAGCGCCTCGGCGATCACCTGGGTGGTCGCCGCGGTGCCCATGAACTGGCAGCCCCCGCCAGCCGACCCGCAGGCCCGGCAGGCAGCCACGCTGGCGTAGTCGAGGGTCACTTCGCCGCGCGCGAAGCGGGCCGCCAGCGACTGGGCGCTGGCCGTGTCCTCGGGCCCTTCGGTGCGCAGCATGACCCCGCCGGGCACGACCACCGCCGGTAGATGGGGCACGCCGGCGAGCGCCATCAGCACGGCCGGCAGGCCCTTGTCGCAGGTGCCGATGCCGAGCACGCCGGCCGCGGTGGGCAGCGAGCGCACGAGCCGGCGCATCACGATCGCTGCATCGTTGCGGTACGGGAGCGAGTCGAGCATCGCCGCCGTGCCGTTGCTGCGCCCGTCGCAGGGGTCGCTGACGTGCGCCGCGAACGGATTCAGGCCGAGCGCGGAGAGTTCCGTGGCCGCCGCTTCGACGAGCAGCCCGAGTTCCCAGTGACCAGTGTGATAGCCGAGCGCGATCGGCGAGCCGTCGGGCGCGCGCATGCCGCCGAGCGTCGAGAGGATCAGGACGTCGCGTCCGGCGAGCCGCCGCGGGTCGAGCCCCATCGCCACGTTCTGCGTCCAGCCGAACAACTCACCGCTCGACATCGCCGCCAGGCGTGGCCCGTCGAGGTCCAACGCGCCGGGCGACCCGGGCGCGGTGGTGGCCGGCGTGAACAGGGCGGCGTCGCCCGTGTCGAGTACTCCCGGCGCGGCCGGATGGGCGGCGGACCGCTCAGGCGACATCGACGCGGTTGCTGAGCGTGCCGACCGTGTCGATCGTGATCGACACTTCATCGCCGGGGGCCAGCGTGAAGTCGTCGGGTGGGACGATGCCGGTGCCGGTCAAGAGGAACGCGCCGTGGGGGAACGTGTTCGACCGGCACAGCCACTCGGCGAGCTCGGCGAATGTGCGCTTGAGGGCGGCCACGCTGGTCTGCCCGGCGAACGCCACGTCGCCGCTGCGGCGGATCGTCAGCGCGATCTCGGTGGCTGCGCCCGGCGGCGGTCCGAGCACGAGCGCCGGGCCGAGCGCGCAACACCCGTCGTAGACCTTGGCCTGGGGGAGGTACAGCGGGTTGGCGCCCTCGATCGAGCGGCTCGACATGTCGTTGCCGATCGTGTGCCCGACGATCGCGCCGGCGGCACTGAGCACGAGCGCGACCTCCGGCTCGGGGACGTTCCAGGTGGAGTCGGCCCGGATCCGCACCGCGGCACCCGGTCCGACCACGCACCGCGGCGTGGCCTTCAGGAACAACTCGGGGCGATCGGCGTCGTAGACCCGGTCGTAGAACACGTCGGCGCCGCTCTCGGCGGATTCCGTGGCACGCGCCTGGCGGCTGCGCAGGTACGTGACCCCGGCGGCCCACACCTCTTGCGAACCGATCGGGGCGAGGGTCGGCTCGGCGGGCTCGGCGGGGATGCCGGCGGCGAACCATTCGCGCGCCAGTGCGAGCGGATCGGGCGCGGCGAGGAGCGTGTCGATCGTGGCTGCCGGCGGGAGCGCGCGGGAGTGCCCTTCAAGGTCGCCGAACAGTCCAGATGTCGTCGCGGTCAGTCGCACGGTGCCCCCGGGCGCAGCTTGGCACGCTGTCGAGAACGTTTACAACGATTGTTTTCGACGCCGCTGCGTGGGCCCGGCGGGATCCTGGGACGTCCTGCCGGGACGGGGGGTCAGCGACTCACCACTTGAGCTCGAACTCGAGCTCGGTCGACTCGCCGATCTCGATCTCGAAGCTCAGCTCGACCTGATCGGGCACGCGCACGCTGAACCGGGTGCCGCCGCGGACGAACTCGACCTGGTTGTGGCGTGCCAGCTGGTCGGCCAGCTCGCGCAGCTTGGCCGCGGCCTCCTCGCGGGACAGCGTGTAGGTCTCTTCGACTTCCAACAGTTCGTCGCCCATCGGTCCTCCTTCGGTCGGTGCTGGCACCCAGTCTGGCGAACGCGGCCCCACCGCCGACAACCCGCAGGCGACGGCGCGGCGACGCCGGTGGCAGACTGGCGTGATGGCAGACACGGGTGACGTGACCCCGGCCGACGATCCGGCCCCGACCGACGCGCCGATCACCGACGAGGAGGCCGAGGCTGCCGCGCTCGAGGCGTTCGACCTCGACGGCGACGGCAAGGTGTCGATCGTCGAGGATGCTCGTGTCCGGCTCGGCATTCTCGACGCCCGGCTCGAGGAGGTCGCCGAGGGCGGCGGGGCGGCCGGCAAGCTCGCCGAGGTCGCCCACGAAGTGCTCGACCGCCTCGACAACGACTGACCGCCCCCGGGCGAGCGGCGCGATCGATTGGCGACGTCGCAGGCACCGGCTCAGGGGTGGCGGCGGGCGCGCAGCACCTCGTCGTCGACGTGGTGGCTCGACGCCGCGCCGGGTGGCCGCGGCCGGGTGCTGTGCACCTCGATCTGCCACCCGTCCGTCTCGGCGAGCGCGGCGGCGACGTCGGCGACCCGCACGTAGGCGTCGGGGTCGAACATCCGGGTGTGCTGGTCGGTGTCGACGGGCGTGCGCATCGGCGCCAGGTCGTGGCCGACGACGAGCAGCGTGCCGCCCGGCGCAACCGCGCCGCACAGGTTGGCGATCGCCCGCCCGTCGGGCGTTCGCGGGACCGAGGCGTAGTGGGCGGTGACGAGGTCGAACGTGCGCCCACCGAACGGGGCGACGGCGTTGGCGTCGGCCGCCACGCACTCGATCGCCAGGCCGCGGCGGGCCGCCTCGGCGCCGACTCGTTCGAGCGCGGCGGTGGAGATGTCGGTGGCGGTCACCCGCCAGCCCTGCTCGGCGAGCCAGATCGCGTCCCCGCCTTCGCCGGCGCCGACGTCGAGCACCGTGCCGGGGGAGAGCGCCGCTACCTCGGCGACGAGCGTCCCGTTCGGGTTGCCGCTCCACATCTGCCCCTGGTCGCCGTAACGCTGCTCCCAATCGATGGCGTTGGCGACCGGGCGGGCGGCGGCGCGCACGTCGTCCTCGGCGAGGCTGGCGCTGATCGCCGCGCCGACGAAGCTGCCCTCGGCCGCGGCCTGGAGCACCTGGTGCATCGGGTTGGCCAGGTTGCCGGCGGCGTACAGCCCGGCCACGGCGGTTGCCCCGGTGGCGTCGGTGGGAACGTGGTCGCCGAACCCGCTCGGGTGCGGCGCCGTCGTCAGGCCGAGCGCGGCGAACGGTGCTGCGTTGACGCGGAACCGGCTGGCGACGGCGATCACGTCGGCAGCAACCGTGCTGCCGTCGGCGAGCTCGACCGCGCCGACGCGGCCGTCGCTTCCGGTGCGCACGCGCACGGCCGGGCCCGCGGCGACGGTGGCGCCAGCGGCCGCGAGGGCGACCACGGCGGGATCGTCGGCCGTGACACCGTCGTGGAGCACGAGGGTCAAGCGTTCGCTCAGCTGGCGGAACAAGCGCGCCGTGGTGAGCCCGTGCGGGTGCGTGACGATCTGCACGATGCGCTGGTCGCGCACCTCGTAGCCGTGGCAGTACGGGCAGTGGATCACGTCGCCGCCCCAGTGCTCGGCGAGCCCCTCGATCTCGGGGAGCTCGTCGATCAGGCCGGTGGCGGCGAGTACCCGGCGGGCGACGATCCGATGCCCGCCGGTGAGGTCCAGCACGAACGGCGCTGCCGGGTCACTCTCGTCGCGGGAGACGGCGAGCACGGTGCCCGGCAGCACCTCACCGCCGTAGCGGCGCACTTCTTCGCGTCCGGTGGCCGTGAGCTCCGTGGGTGGCTGGCCGTCGTAGCCGAGGTAGCTGTGCATGTGGACGGCCGGGGCGTTGCGCGGGTGGCCGGCGTCGATCACGATCACCGAGCGGCGCTGCCGGCCGAGTTGCAGCCCGGCTGCGAGCCCGGCGGCCGAGCCGCCGACGATCGCCACGTCGCAGTGCCGGGTGACGGTGCGGGGCGGGTGGTTCGTCATGGTCGTGACGTTACGCCTCCCTTGGAGATTCGCAAGTCGTCTTGCGAGATTCGCAATGAGCGCTCACAGCGCTTGCATTCCCACCGCCGTCATGGCAACGTTGTAAACGTTCTCGACAACGTTTGCGGTCCGGGGGACGGAGCGCTCCCCGCGAGGAGAAGCAGCGGGAAAGGCAGCGGGGAACGCAGCGAGGGCAAGCCGCGAGGGAACGCAGCGAGAAGGCAACGAGGGGAAGCGCACATGAACCGGGGGGTGATCGCGTGACGGCAGGTCTCGGCTATGACGCCCGGGTCACGATCGCCGACGTGGCCGCCCGCGCCGGCGTGTCGATCGCCACCGTCTCGCGCGTCGTCAACGCCCGCTATGGCGTCGCCGAGACCACCGTCGCCAAAGTGCGCGAGGTGATCGCCGAGCTCGGTTACGAGTCGAGCCTCGTCGCCCGCAGCCTGCGCAGCCAACGCACCAACGTGATTGCCGTGCTCGTGTCGGGCATCGAGCCGTTCAGCGCCGAACTGCTCAAGGGTGCCTGCCACGCCGTCGAGGACACCGGCTTCGACCTGATCGTCTACTCCGGTGGTATCAAGGGCCAGCCGGGTTGGGAGCGGCGCCACCTCGCCCGCCTCGCCGGCACCCTCGCCGACGGCACGATCCTCGTCGCCCCCACCGTGCTCGCCGCCCCGACCGAACACCCGATCGTGTCGGTCGACCCGCACGTCGGCGGTTCCACCCAGCCGGTCGTCGAGTCGCAGAACTTCGAGGGCGCGCTGGCGGCGACGCGCCACCTACTCGAACTCGGCCACCGCCGGATCGGGTTCCTCGGCGGGCGCTCCGACCTCGAGTCGGCGCGACGCCGCGAAGCCGGCTACCGCGCCGCCCACGCCGACGCCGGGGTGCCCGTCGATGAGGACCTCGTCACCGAGGGCAACTTCACCGAAGACTCCGCGGTCGCTCCCGCTCACGACCTGCTCACGCGTGCCGATCGCCCGACGGCGGTGTTCGCCGCCAACGACCTGATGGCCCTGCAGGTGGTCCGTGCCGCCGACGAACTCGGCCTGGCCGTGCCGGGCGACGTGTCGATCGTCGGCTTCGACAACATCCCCGAGTCGGCGATGGCCGACCCACCGTTGACCACCGTCGATCAGCACATTCAGGCGCTCGGCCGCGAAGCCGTGCGGGTGCTCGTCGACCTGATCGAGCACCCCGACCGTCACGGCGCGCACCGCCCGATCCATGTGACCCTGCCCACCGAACTCGTCGTCCGCCGCAGCACCGCCCCACCGGGCCAGGCGGCGCCGTGAGGCCGCCCCGGCGATCCCGCGCGGCCGCTCCTGAAATCGTTTACAGAGCTCCAACCAACCCACCCGGTCACTCACCAACACAAGGGGGACAGTGATGACCAACACGACAACCGTCCAACACCACAACGGTCGACCTCGGTGGCGTCGCGGCGCTGCCGCGATCACCGTGCTCGGCCGC
>JAEZFY010000284.1 GCA_023417265.1 Actinomycetes bacterium
CTCGTCGGCGGTGGCCTTACGGCGCACGCGGGTGGCCGCCTTGTGCTTGTCGGCCTGCACGTCGCCGGCGGCCTCGCGGACCGAACGGCGGCTCTTCGGGCCGCGCACCGGGGTGCGCGCCACGAAGACCCAACCGACGTTCGGAACCGGCTTTCCACCGACCAGACGGCCCTCGTCGAACAGCCACGGGAACTCGCCGTGGAACTCCTGGAACGAGTCGTTCGACAAGATCCCGGCGCCCGACTTGTGGGCGATGTTGAGCACGAATGCGTCGCCGCGGCCAACCGCCCCGGCCGGCGGGGCGACGACTTCGTTGTTGGCGACCGCAGCGTCGAACTCCTTGACTTCCTTGGCGTCGATGCGGTGCCCGAACGTGGCATCGACGACCACCGTCACGACCACGCCCGGGTTGTCCTCGAGGAACGCCAGGACGGCTTCGTTGAGCTGCTTGAGGCTTGGTGCGTTGCGGCCCTCGGTGGCGATGTTCGAGCCGTCGACGACGAAATGCGTGGGCTTGCTGCGAGTGCTCACGAGAACGTGCGCTCGAGGAGGTCTTCCAGCTCCTGGTCGTGGACCGCCTTCGATCCGGTGGCGGGGCTGCCCGACGGCACACGCGCCACGGCGCGCAGGTCGTAGCCGAGTTCCTTGATGCGCCACACGTGATGCTCGACGAAGTTCCAGGCGCCCATGTTCTCGGGCTCCTCCTGGAGCCACACCAGCTCGCGAGCGTTCGGGTAGCGCTGCTGGATCAGCTCGAGCATCTGCTGGGTGGGCAGCGGGTAGAGCTGCTCGACGCGAACGACCGCCACTGGCGCCTGACGAGCGTCGCGCGCGCCCATCGCGTCCCACGCGACCTTGCCCGAGCAGAACACGAGCCGGGTGACGGCCGACTTGTCGGTGACGAACGGATCGTCGAGCACCTCTTCGAACGAGCCGGTGGTGAGCTCGCTGAGTGGCGAGCGGGTCTGCTTCATGCGCAGCCCCTGCTTGGGCGTGAACAGCACCAGCGGCGTGTGTCGCGGCTGGTGGACCTGGCGGCGCAGCAGGTGGAAGTACTGGCGCGCCGTCGTCGCGTTGCAGACCTGGATGTTGTCGTCGGCGGCGAGCGTGAGGAAACGCTCGATCCGGCCCGAGCTGTGCTCGGGGCCCTGACCCTCGAAGCCGTGTGGGAGCAGCATGACCAGCCCGTTGCGTTGGCCCCACTTGTCCTCGGCGGCGACGACGTACTGGTCGATGACGATCTGGGCGCCGTTGACGAAGTCACCGAACTGGGCTTCCCACATCACCAGCGCTTCGCCGTTGGCGTGCGAGTAGCCGTACTCGTAGCCGAGCGCGGCGTACTCCGACAGCAGCGAGTCGTACACCCAGAACTTGGCCTGGGCATCGGGCAGCTCGTTGAGCGGGATCCACGGCTGGCCGGTCTCGAAGTCGACCAACGCGGCGTGGCGCTGGCTGAACGTGCCGCGCCGGCTGTCCTCGCCGGACAGCCGCACCGGGTGGCCTTCGAGCACGAGCGATCCGATCGCCAAGGCTTCGGCAGTGGCCCAGTCGACGTCGCGGTCGCTGTCGAACTGCTTGGCCCGGCCCTCGAACTGGCGCGCCAGCTTGGGGTGCGGGGTGAATCCCTCCGGGTACGCGGTGAGGCGCCGGAAGATCGCTTCGAGCGTCGCTTCGTCGACCCCGGTGGGGATGTGCGGGAGCACGCCGAGCGGCTTCGGCGGGGGCGGGACGCGCGGCGTCTCGACGGCCCGGGCGCGCGTGGCGTCGAGCGCGGTCTGGAGCTTGCTGCTGAAGTCGGAGGCCGCCTGCTCGGTTTCCTCGGCGGTGATGTCGCCACGCCGCACGAGCGTCTCGACGTACAGCTCGCGTACCGAACGGCGCTCGCTGATCGCCTTGTACATCAGCGGCTGCGTGTAGCTCGGATCGTCGCCCTCGTTGTGCCCGTGGCGGCGGTAGCACACCATGTCGATGACGACGTCTTTGTGGAACGTCTGGCGGTACAGCCACGCCAGCTGGGCGACGCGGACGCAGGCCTCCGGGTCGTCGCCGTTGACGTGGAAGATCGGCGCCTGCACGGTCTTGGCGACGTCGGAGCAGTATTGCGACGACCGGCTCCACTCGGGGGACGTCGTGAAGCCGATCTGGTTGTTGATGATGAGGTGGATCGTGCCGCCCACCCGGTAGCCACCGATGTCGCTCATCGCCAAGGTCTCGGCCACCACACCCTGCCCGGCGAACGCGGCGTCGCCGTGAATCAGTACCGGCAGCACCGAGAACGCGCCGGCCGGCTCGATCTGGTCCTGCAGGGCGCGCACGATGCCGACCACGATCGGGTCGACGGTTTCGAGGTGGCTCGGGTTGGCGGCCAGCTCGATCGGGATCACCGCCCCCGACGGGCTGGCGTACTTGCCGGTGGCGCCGAGGTGGTACTTGACGTCGCCCGAGCCCTGCACGGTATTCGGATCGACGTGCCCCTCGAACTCGGAGAAGATCGCCTCGTAGCTCTTGCCCATGATGTTCGACAAGACGTTGAGGCGACCCCGGTGGGCCATGCCGAGCACCGCGCCGTGGAGGCCGTCGTCGGCCGCGCCCGACAAGATCGTGTCGAGGATCGGGATCGCCGACTCGGCACCCTCGATGCCGAACCGCTTCGTACCGACGTACTTGGTGGCGAGGAACTTCTCGAACGCCTCGGCGGCGTTGAGGCGCTCGAGCAGGCGCCGCTTCTGGTCGTGCGTCAACTCCGGGCGCTTGACCTCGAAGTGGTTCTGGATCCACTGCTGCTCGTCGGTGTTCTGGATGTGCATGTACTCGACGCCGATCGTGCGGCAGTAGGCGTCGCGCAGCACGCCGAGCAGTTGACCGAGGGTGAGCTTGTCGACCCCGCCGACGCCGTCGGTGAGGAACTCGCGGTCGAGGTCCCAGATCGTGAGCCCGTAGGTGGCCGGGTCGAGTTCGAGCGGCGTCTTCGGCTCGCGCCAACGGAGCGGGTCGAGGTCGGCCATCAGGTGGCCGCGCACGCGGTGGACGCGAATCAGCTTGGCGACCGCCATCTGCTTGGCGAGCATCGCTTCGTCTTTGTCGATCGGGTTGGCGTCAGGCCGCCACTTGACCGCTTCGTACGGCATGCCGAGGCTGCGGAACACCTCGTCGTAGAAGCCGTGTTCGCCCATCAACAACTCGTGCACGCGCTTCAGGAACAGCCCTGATTCGGCGCCCTGGATGATGCGGTGGTCGTACGTGCTCGTGATCGTGACGACCTTGGAGATGCCGAGCGACGACAGGTTGCGCGGGTCGGCACCCTCGAACTCGGCCGGGTAGTCGATCGTGCCGACCCCGACGATGACGCCCTGGTTCGGCATCAACCGCGGCACCGACTGGACCGTGCCGATCGTGCCCGGGTTGGTGAGTGTGACGTTGGCGCCGGCGTAGTCGTCGAGCGTCAACGAGTTGCTGCGGATCTTGCGGATCAACTCCTCGTAGGCGGCGTAGAAGCCGGCGAAGTCGAGCGTGTCGGCGCGCTTGAGTACCGGCACCACGAGCGTGCGCGTGCCGTCACCCTTGTCGACGTCGGCGGCGAGGCCCATGTTCACGTGCTCGTTGCGCACCAGCCGCGGCTTGCCGTCGGGGCCCTCGACGAACGAGTTGTTCATGTTCGGCACGGCCTCGACGATCGCCCGCACCACGGCGAAGCCGATCAGGTGGGTGAAGCTGACCTTGCCGGCGCCGGTGCGGTCGCGGTAGCCGTTGATGACCTTGCGGTTGACCTCGAGCAGCTTGGCGGGCACGTTGCGGAAGCTCGTCGCGGTGGGCACGGCGAGGCTCGCCGCCATGTTCTTGACGATCGCCGCGCCGACACCCTTGATCAGCTCGCCTTCGGCGTCAGCGGCCGGAGCGGCTGCGGGGGTCGCAGGCGGCGGCGTGGCGGCCGGCGCGCTGGCAACAGGGGCTGGTGCCGGTGCGGGTGCGGGTGCAGGTGCCGGTGCCGGTGCGGGTGCGGGTTCGACGATCGTCACTCCCGGGCCGGGCTGGACGCTCGCCGACGGCGTCGCCGGACGGCCGTTGCTGGTGGTCGGGGCGCCGTAGACGGCGAACAGATCGCGCCACTCGTCATCGACCGACGACGGATCGTCGCGGAACTGCTCGTACATCTCCTCGACGAGCCACGAGTTGGCCCCAAACGGGGAGCTGGGAGGTTCCTGTGCCACGCGGTGCAAGGGTACTGTCACGAGCTCGTCACACACGTGTCGCCTGCTCGCCGCCACGGTGGTACCGCCACCACCCTGCACCCCACCGCACGTGCACCGAGCGCGGGGCGGTTGTCGAGCTCGCCCGCGAGCGCCTGGAGGCTCAGCGTGCGCGAGCGACGGGCGGTGGCGAGCCCCCGGTCCGATTTTGTCGGGTACCGGACAGACCGATCTGGCACGATGGCGACATGCACACTTCGTCTCTCGCACCTCGACGCGCCCGTCGCGCCCGTCGCGCCCGTCGCGCCGGCCGCCTGGCCGCGCTCGCCGGCGCCGCGTTGTTGACCCTCACCGGATGCCTCCAAGCCGACCTCGGCGTCACGCTCAACGACGACGAGTCGGGCGTGTTCACGGTCCGCACCGTCATCAACCGGGCCCAGTTCGCGGAGATGGAGGAAATGTTCGGCGGGATGATGGGCGAGACCGATCCCGGGGCCGACGCCGCCCCGGAAGATCCGTGCGCCGACATGCTCGACGACGACATGTCGGCCGACGAGCTCCCGCCCGGCGCCCAGGTCGAGCCGATCAACGACGGCGACTGGTGCGGGGCGCGGGCGACGATTCCGTTCGCGACCCTCGAGGAGTTCGCCGAGATCGCGGCCGACTTCGAGGACTCGTCCGACGACGGCGACACGAGCCTCGGCGCCCCCTCGATCACCAAGACCGACGGCGGCTACCGCTTCACCGTCTCGGGCCTGGCGATGTCCGACGAGGGCATGGGTCTCGGCGAAGGCGAAGAGGGTATGGAGGAGTTCGGGGCGATGATCGAGCAGTTCGTCAAGGACATGCGGATCTCCTACGACGTGCGCCTCCCGGGCAATCCGGTCGACCACAACGCCGACGCCGTTGACGGCAACCGGTTCCAGTGGACGCTCGAGTGGGGCGACACGCGCACCGAGCTGTTCGCCGAGACCGGCGCCGGCGAGCCCGACGGCAGCAGCGACACCGGCGAGATCAGCGACACCCCGGCGGCGCCCGGCAACGACGGTGCGTCCGGCGAGGCCGCGCCCGGAGCGGTCGGTGGTGATGACGACGAGGACGACGACTCGTCGCTCTTGTGGCTGTGGATCCTGCTCGGCGTGGTCGCCGTGGCGGCGATCGCCGGCTTCGTGATCTACAAGAACAAGCAGTCCAAGCCTGGCCCCGGCGCCCCGCTGCCGCCGCCCGGCCAGCCGAGCCCGGGCTGGAACCCGCCCGCCCAGTAACCGCTCGACGGTGCTCAGCGTGGCTGTGGTTCCCCCGGGAGCCACAGCCACGCGGCCGACGCCTCGCCCAGCCGGTCGGCCGTCAGGGGGACGATCAAGCGCTCGGCGGTCGCCGGGGCGCGGCCCATCCCGGTCGCCGCGT
>JAEZFY010000346.1 GCA_023417265.1 Actinomycetes bacterium
GGCGGGTCCGCCCGGCCGTGTGTGGCGGAAGCCGGTCGCCGCGGTCCAGCTCATGCCGACGTCAGCGCGCGGTTGCGGGCGCGATGCCGGCGCGCTCCACGGGAACACCGCGTCAGCGAGCACGAGCGGTTCGACGGTCGCCGCGCTGACGGCCGGCTTGCGGTGCGGTGCGACCGGCACCCCGGAATGCCCGCCGGTGGCCGGTGGCGGTGGGGCCTCCGGCGGCACGATCGTCTCGACCGCGGCCACGTCGAGCAACACACCGGCCGGGGCCGCACCAGAGCGGCGCGGCGCAGGGGTGCGCAACAGCGGCCGCGCCCCGGCGACCGAACGGCCGAACCGCTCGCCATGGAACGTGAGCGGAGCCGCCGGCGCGGACACGGTGTGGAGCGCCTCGAGACGGGCCCAGTCGGCGCGCGGCCGCGAGCGCTCCGGATGACGCCCTGTCGGAGGGCGCTCGGGCGTCGGCGGCGCGTCAGCCGGCGCGGTGACGGGGGCAGCGGCCCGGGGCCGCCTGCGGAGAGGCCAACGCACGACGACCTCGCCTCATTCGTCGATCTGCTCGTGGATCCGGCCGATCTCGTCGATCAGCCGGGCTCGCACCGGATGCTCGAGATCGAGGATCTCGGCGAACGACCAATGCAGGTAGTAGGCGACGTACGCGACCTCCTCGAAGAGACGGTCGGGCGCGTACGTCACGATCCCCCCGAGGCATCGCCGGCGATGTCCACCGTGAACTCCGTCGAGCACTGCGGGCAGGTGACCGCGGCCTGGGTGTGACCTTCCTGGTTGATCCGCCGGTACAGGTCCTGGAGGAACGCCAGGTCGCTGGCGAACAGGCTCTCGACGACGTACGTGTCGACCTCGGGCAGCGACCCGAGCCGCGTGATCGTGCGGGTCAGCAGGATCACCGTCAGGTACGACGGGTTCTCGCGCACCTTGGCGTCGGACTGCGGATAGATCTCGTCACGCGCCCGGGCGATCCGCATCGTGCCCTCGCGGTGGAGCACCCCGTTGCTGTCGAGATAGCCCCGCGGGAGCACGAACTCGAACTCGGTCTGCAACACCGGGGCAGGTTGTGAGCCACCAACAGCAGCGTGCTGGGTTGCGATGGTGGCGGTCATCAGAGCACCCGCTGGATCGTCTCGTAGACGAGCGACCACTCCTGCTGGAGCACGTCGTTGCCGCCCGCACGCATGGGGCTGAGCACGCACTTCGACGGCCACACGTTCTCCATGTAGAAGCGGGCGACCGGCTTGTTGGCGGCGTCGTACATGACGAGCGAGCAGCTCTTGCGGGCCTGGTCCATCATCCCCGACTGGGCAGCCTCGAGCCAGGCGTTCATCTCGAGGTTGGTGCCCATCGCCATCTTGAACTTGACCTCGCCTTCCGGGGCGGTGGCGCCGGGGATCTTCATGATCCGCACGCCGTTCTCGGTCGACTCACGATGCTCGATCACGTCGACCTTGGTGGTGATGCCCTGGAGCTCGGAGAAGCTCGCGATCTGCACGCCGTCGACGCTGATGCCGAACCGGCTCGCCGCCACAGGGGTGTCGTTGGCCATCTCAGTGTCCCTTCACTCGTCGTTCGTCGGTGGTCATCCGTCGGTGGTCCGGGCGGCTCACTCTTCGACCCCTGCTCCGCCGTTGAACTGGCTGATCCGGAAGACGACGAACTCGGCCGGCTTCACCGGAGCGATACCGATCTCGACGGTGAGGATCCCGGCGTCACGGTTCTCCGGCGGGTTGTTCTCCTCGTCGCACTTGACGTAGAAGGCCTCGCCCTGGGTGCGACCGAACAGCGCCCCGTCGCGCCACACCCGGCGGAGGAACATCGTCACCGTGCGCGTGACGGCGTCCCACAGCTTCGGATCGTTGGGCTCGAACACCACCCAGTTGGTGCCGCCGAGGATCGACGATTCGACGAAGTTGAAGAGTCGCCGCACGTTCAGGTAGCGCCACTCCGGGTCGCTCGACAGCGTGCGTGCGCCCCATACCCGGATGCCTTGCCCGGGGAACGAGCGGATGCAGTTCAGGTTGAGCGGGTTGAGCTGATCGTGCTCGCCCTTGGTGATGTTCAGCTCGAGTTCGAGCACACCCCGCAGGACCTCGTTGGCGGGTGCCTTGTGGACGCCGCGGGTGTCGTCGTTGCGGGCCCACACTCCGGCCACGGCGCCGCTCGGCGGCGTGAACACGCCCTTGCCGGACAGCGGGTCGAGCACCTTCACCCACGGCCAGTACATGGTGGCGAACTTCGAGTCGAAGCCGGTGATGTCCTGGCGCCACTCCTTCACCTGCTGGGCGTTGAGCCCGGGGGGCGTGTCCAGCACGGCGACCCGATTGGCCATCAGCTCGCAGTGCGCGATCATCGCCGCTTGGACGCCCTTGACGCCTTCCAGGTCGACGAGGTCGCGCTGGTAGGCGGCCATCAGATCGGGCACGACGAGCATCGTCACCTCCTCGACCGCTTCGAGGCCGGCGAAGCCGGTGCGTTGCGAGGCGTCGCCGATGTAGTCGTTGGGGGCGACCTCGACCCGCACGGGCAGGGCGCCGCCTGACAGGGCGACCGTGCCGCGCGCGGGTTGTCCGGTCTGCCCGCGGGTTTCGGTGATGGTGATCAGCTGCGATTCGGCCCGGACCTTGGTGACGACGTTGTTCGGGCCCTTCGAGAGCGTCACGTTGTCGTAGGTCTCGTCCCGTCCGGGTGCGTGGACGACGAGCCGGAACGTGTCGTCGTTCTGTTCGGAGGCGTCGGTGATCTCCACCGAGATCCGGTCGCCGTCGACGCCGCCCTGCTTGGCCTCGACCGTGAACGGCGGCTTGTCGCCGCCGTGGGCCGGGAGCAGTTCCGCCCGCGCGGCGGGCAGTTCGGGCTGCTTGCCGTTGTCCTCACCGGCACCGACGCGCACGACGTAGGCGACCCCGCCGCCATTGAGGAAGTACGCGTACACGGCGTGGGCAAGATGGGATCCCTCGATGAACCCACCGAAGTTGTTGACGAACTGTGTCCAGTTGGTGACGAGGGTGGGCGCGTTGACGGGGCCCTGCTCGGCAAAGCCGACGAACGCGGCAACCGCGGTGCCGACCCCTTCGATCGGCTTCGATCCGGAGGAGACCTCCTCCATGTACACGCCCGGTGACAAATAGGTCGGCACGGTCCGGCCCCTCTCTGCATGTGCTGGTTGCTGGTGCCATTGGCGGCGCCGCGATCGTGCGCAGTCGCCGCGCTACCCGTGCAGGTGAACCCGGCCGTCACTTGGGCAGCGTGTTCTGCCCGAACGGACGTGGCCGCCGGGCTTGCCGGCGGGCGACGGCCCGCGCACAGTGAGCGTGGTGAGGAGCGCACGGTGATCGAGCACGGTGACGCCGCCCTGGGGGCCTGGCTGGCGACCCTCGACCCCCGCGTCGACGTGACGTTCGAGGCGGCCCCCGAGGCACGCGGCAAGCAGCCGCTGGTGGTGTTGTCGATCCGATCGATTCGCGAGCGCACCAAGCAACGCGACAACGAGGTCCGCGACGTGCGCGACGGCGACGGCCGCGTCGTCGAGCGTCAGCGGGCGACCCGCTACTTCGACGTCGACTACTTGTGCACCGTCGTCGGCGACCCAGCGCGCGCCCACCGCGCGCTGGGTGCGATCATCCAACTGCTCGTCGACCGCGAGCACATCCCGGCCGAGTTCGTACCAGCCGAGTTGGCCGAACTCGGCCATCCGATCGACGTGCGTCTGGCGACCGGTCCCGCGGTGGGCGCGGCGGTCGTGATCCAGGTGGTGCTGCCGGTGCGCCCGCGTGCCGACACGACGCTCGCCCCGCCCGCCGAGGAGTTGCACCTCGACGTGCTGCCGCCACCACGGCCGCGCCAGCATGCGGTGGCGACGCCGGTGCACGCTGACCCGACCGGGGCTCGTGACGCGGTGGCCGAGCTCGCCGCCAAGCGTTGGACGCGGGTCCGCCGGCGCGAGCTGATCGGCGATCAGGACGTCGAACGGGCGGCGCGCGGAGAGGCCCGGTGATGGGCAAGGTCGTGGTCAGCGGGGCGGTGCTGCAGTGCACGATGGGGGCGGCACCCGGCTCGCTCTCGGTCGTCCCGCCGGGCGGACGTGTGAGCGCCAATCAGTTGCCGATGGCCACGGTGATGGACTTCGCCCCGACCACCAACATCGCCCCGTTCGGCATGTGCACGACGCTCTCCAATCCGCAGGTGGCCTCGGCGACGTCGGCTGCGCTCGGTGTGCTGACGCCGCAACCGTGCATCCCGGCGACGACCGCTCCGTGGACCCCGGGGTCGGCGACCGTGACGGTGGGCGGTATGCCAGCGCTCACCGACAGCTCCACGTGCATGTGCATGTGGGGCGGGACGATCACCGTCAAACAGGCGGGGGCGACGACCGTCGACGTGGCGTGAACCGCCGCCCGGCCGACCGGTCAGATGACGCCGTTGCGCATCGCGAAGGCGACCGCATGCGAGCGATTGCGCAGATGCAGCCGGCTCGTCACGTCGTAGATGACGTTCTTGATCGTGCGCTCGGAGTACGCCAGGTGGTCGGCGATCTCGGTTGTGTCGTACCCCTCGGCCAGCAACCGCAAGACCTCGATCTCGCGCTTGGTGAATCCGTTCGGGCTGATGCCCTTGGGTGCCAGTACGCGTTGCTGCAGCCGGCTCATCTGTTCCAAGAGGCGCCCGAGCAGGTCGGGTGCCATCTCGCCGTCGCCGCGCGACGCAGCCACCACCGCTGCGCTGAGACGTTCCGGCGACGCCTCGCTGCGGCGCAGCAAGCCGCTGACGCCGAGCTCGACGGCACGCATCAGGGCTCCGTCGTCGATGTGGCTGCAGACCACCACGACGCGTGCGTCGCCGTTGCGTCGGAGCGCGCGGATGCGCCGCTCGGCGTCCTCGTCGAGCTGCTCGACCACCACGACGACCACGTCGGAGTCGGCGTCGTCGCGGTCGACCACGTACACCTCCGGTCGGCCGCGCATGTGCGTCGCCACGCCGGCTTGCGTGATCGGGTCGTCGCCGACGACGAACACCGCCAAGCGGCTACACGTGTCAGTACTCATCGAAATCTTCCTCTCGCAGATGTTTCGATGGCCCTCGTCCCGGCAAGTCTGTGCTCACACACACTTCCGCTTGCTTGGGACATTCCTAATCTGCGGCATCGCGCCCGCGCGCGGCAAGACCTGACTTGCCTAATTCTTCGTGAAGTCGTGACGGTCCGCGCCCCGGCTTCCCCTTCGGGCGGAATCCGACGGCGCGGTGGGGCACCGCGGAGGTACCTCCGGCAATGTCGGCTGATGCCGGCCGCGTGCTTGGGTGCGGGTGATGGCAACCTCTGTGTCCGTCCAGCAGCCCGGACTGGCCGTCGCGCCGGGCGACACGGTGTCGACCGAACTGCGGGTCCGCAACACCGGCGACGTCGTCGACCAGTTCGCGTTCCAACCGCTCGGCGTGGCGGCCGACTGGATCCGCGTCGAACCGGCGATGGTGCGCCTGTTCCCCGACACCGACGAGGTCGTCCGGTTGACGATCGCCCCGCCGCGCGATCCGGCCAGCAAGCCGGGTGTGGCGACGTGGGGTCTCAAGGCGATCCCGCAGGAGGACCCCGAGGGTGCGGCGGTCGGCGAGGGCACCGTGGAGGTCGGCGAGTTCGTCGAGGTGTCCGCCGAACTGCAGCCCCTCAACGGCCGTGGGCGCCTCCGTGGGCGTTTCGACGTGGCCGTCGACAACCGCGGCAACGTGCCGGTACCGGTTCGACTGCTGGGGAGCGACACCGAGCAGGTACTCGGCTTCGACGTCAGCCCGCCGGCGCTCGAGACGTTGCCGGGCTCGGCGCACTTCACCAAACTCACCGTCCGGCCACCGACCCGGATCTGGCGCGGGCAACCCAAGACGCACCCCTTCCAACTGATCGTCGAGCCGCAGGTCCGGGCCAGCGGCGTGGTCCCCCCACGCCCCGCCCCCCAGGGGGTGCCGC
>JAEZFY010000009.1 GCA_023417265.1 Actinomycetes bacterium
CCCAACGCGGCGCACAGCCCTTCCTTCCAGGGCTGCCCGCGGGGCACGTCGGGCCATGCCGCCAGGCCGAGCGCTTTCGGGCGGATGCCCGCCCACACGTCGACGAACGGGTGCCCGGTGACGAGCACGTGGGCCGAGTCGACCTGGGCGGCGAGGCGGCTCTCCTTCGAGCCGGCGACGAGGTGATCGAGCAGCACGCCGAGCCGGCGCTGCGGGCTCGGGGCGAACGCCCGCACCGCGGCGGCGAGGTCGTCGGCTCCGTGCATCGGCTCGACGACGATGCCGAGCTCGCGCAGGTCGTCGCCCCACACGTGCTCGACCAGCTCGGCGTCGTGCTTGCCTTCGACCCAGATCCGGCTCGCCTGGGCGACACGGGCGCCGGCGCCGGGGTCGGCCGCGATCGAACCCGACGCGGTGACCCGCTGGCTCGCCGTCGGTTGGGCCTTGGGGCGTACCAGCGTGACCGGCTTACCGTCGATGAGGAACGCCCCCGGCGTCCAGGTGAAGTGGCGCAGGTGCTGGCGCCGGTCGCGCAACGTCACCGCCTCGGCGTTCCAGCGCACGATGTCACCGACGAAGCCACTCGAACGGTGCTCGACGACCAGCCCGTTCGCCACCGTCACCTCGGGGTAGGCGATGGGGCGTCGCGCGGCGGCGTACTCCTCGAGGATGTCGCGGGGTCCCGACGGCATCCGTCGAGCTTGCCATCACCGCCCCCCGCCCACACGTTTCATCGGGGGTCAGACCCCCGATGAAACGGCGAGCAGCGTCAGGCGAAGCGGGCCAGCGCGAACGGGCTGAGGTCGAAGGCCGGGGCGGCGTCGGTGGCGAGATCGGCGAGGACGGCCCCGAGTGTCGGGGTGTACTTGAAGCCGTGCCCGGAGCACGGCGACGCCAGCACGACATTGGCGTGTTCCGGGTGCCGGTCGATCAGGAAGTGCTCATCAGGCGTCTTCGTGTAGAGGCACGTGAGCGTGGATGCCACCGACCCGGAGGCGCCGGGGATGAACTGGTCGACCCACGCCCGCAGGCGCTCCACTTCGGCGTCGGTCACCGTGCGGTCGACCGCGTCCGGGTCGGTGGGCGTGCCGCTCGTGCCGACTTTGAGGCCCTCACCGGCGACCGCCGGGATGCCGTACATGCCGCCGCGCAGCGCCGGTGTGCCGGGCAGCTCGTCGGCGGCACCGTCGTCGATCAGGAACGCCGGCATGCGCGCCGGGCCGTGGAGCTCGCGGTCGGCGGGTTCGAACGAAACGTTGACGACCCGGTGGGCGACGAGCGGCAGGTGCAGCTCGGCGGCCAGCCGGCCGGTCCACGCGCCCGCGGTGATCACGAGACGTTCCGCCTCGTACACACCCTTCGCGGTGGTGACCGCGACGCGCCCGTGGCCGCCCTGCCAGTCGAGCACCGGTTCGTCGAAGCGCAACTCGGCGCCGCGCTCCACCGCCCGCGCCTGTAGGGCGGCCACCCCCCGGCTGGCGTACACGAACCCGGCGTCGGCCTCGAACACCGCCGTGAAGCCATCCGGCACGGCGAACGCCGGGAAACGCTGCATCGTCGCCTGCGGGTCGAGCGTGTCGTACGCCAGGCCGTGGGCGTCGGCCGAGCTGCGGAACGCGTCGAGCAACTGCGAGCCCGGTTGGGCGATCCGCAGCACGCCGCTGCGGACGAGCAGTTCGGCACCGGTGTCGGCGCCGAGCGCATCCCACCGGGCGATCGCGTCGACGGCGAGCGGCACGTAGAACGGGGCCTCCTCGATCGCCCGGCGCACGATCCGGGTCGCCCCGTGCGACGAACCGTTGGTGTGGCCTGGGGCGAACGCTTCGAGCCCGATCACCGTGTGCCCGCGCCCGGCCAGTGCATCGGCAGTGGCGCTCCCCATCGCCCCCAACCCGACCACGATCACGTCCGCCCGCAAACTCACGACACGGATTGTGTCAGGCGAGACCGGGCGCCGCCGCCGACCAGTGCCCGGCGAGCACTCCGCTCGCCGCTATCCGTTGCGGGAGTGCCAGCCGGTGGGGGTCAGGACCCAGTCGGTGTGGGTGCCGTCGGGGAACGCGAACGGGACCCGCAGGCCGGTGTGAGCGCGCGCCGGGGCGAGCGCGAGCGGGCCGAGCGGGTCGATCGCCCAGCGGCGCCAGCGGCGGGCGGGCACCTCACTGATCTCGATGTGCGGCCGGTCGAGCAGCTCGATCAGCCCGTGTGCCACGCCGTCCTGCACGAACCCGCCAGCGATCAGCACGGGCCGCCGCGTTGCGTACCACTCGATGTCGGAGGCGATCGGCGTCACCATCCCGTAGCCGCGGCCGAGCGCCTCGCCGGGATCGTCGAGGGCGACGGCGTGGGCCTCGTTGCCCACCGTCCATTGTTCGAGCGCGGCGACGCAGTGGTGCTCGGCCCACATCTCGGGGGCCTTGACGACGAACGGGTCGGTGCGCACCTGCACGTCCCACTCGGTGACCTGCAGCAACGGGTGCCCGGCCTGCACGAGCCCGAACCAGTACCAGCTGCGGCGCCCGTACAAGCGGTGACCCGACACCAGCCCGGCCGAGCCGTCGGGCGCCCACGCTGCGAACACCCACTCGTCGCAGTGCCCGGCGTGCGGGAACTCGTCGGACGGGTCGATCGGCACGGCCGGGACGGTACCCGGGCCGCCGCCGCGCCTAGCCTGCCGGGCGTGAGCGACACGATCCGCTACCTGAGCCTCGCGTGGATCCGCGAGCTCACCCGCGAGGTTGCCGACAGCGACGAGCTCGCCAAGCTCGCCGGCGAGCACACGATCGGCGTGACCCAGGTCGTCACCGACGGCCCCGAAGGTGACGTCACCTATCACCTCCAGGTCGGCGACGGGGCCGCCACGTTCGGGGCCGGCCCGGCCGACCCCGAGCACGTGCGCATGGAGCAGTCGTGGGACACCGCGGTCGGTGTCGCCACCGGCAGCCTCAACGCCCAACAGGCGTTCATCACCGGGCAGATCCGCCTCGCCGGCGACCAGGCCAAGTTGATGGAGAGCCAACCCGTGTTCGCGGCCCTCGACGCGGTGTTCGCCAGCGTGCGCCAGCGCACCCGGTACGAGTAGACGGACGGCGGCGGCGTGCCCGAGTTGCCCGAGGTCCAGGCGCACGCCGAGCGGCTCACCGAGGACTTCTCCGGGCTCGAACTCGAGCGCTTCCAAGCGATCAAGTTCACGGCCCTGCGCACGGTCGTGCCGCGGCCCGAGGACGCGTACGGGCATCCGTTGCTGCGGGTCGGGCGGCGCGGCAAGTACCTGCTGCTCGAGTTCGCCCCGGTGACGTTCGCGGTCCATCTGATGCAGGGTGGGCGGCTGCTCGTGGACGCCAAGAAGTCGGCCAAGCCGCGCGGCGGGCAGGCCCGGTTCGTGTTCGCCGGTGACGTGCCGGCGCTGCTGCTCACCGAGCAGGGCACCGAACGACGCGCGGGCGTGTGGGCGCTCGACCCGGCTACCGCCTTGACCACACCGCCGCTCGACACGCTCGGCCCCGAGGCCAACGGGATCACCGCCGAGGTGCTGCTCGAACGGTTCGCCCTGAAGAACCAGCGCCTCCACGGCTTCCTGCGCGACCAGCGCATGCTCGCCGGGCTCGGCCGCCTGCTCGCCAACGAGATCTGCCACGCCGCCCGGTTGAGCCCGTTCGCGATGACCGGGTCGCTCGGCCGCGACGGCGCCCGCACCGTGGCGGACGCGATCGCGGCGTGCATCGCCGAGGGCCTCGCCTACGAGCGCACGCGTCCCGACATGAGCAGTTCCAAGGATCGCCCGGCGGCGATGCACGGGCGCACCGGCGCGGCATGCCCGGTGTGCGCCGACACGGTGCGCGCGGTGGAGTACTCGGGCTACACCGTCAACTACTGCCCCACCTGCCAGACCGGCGGCAAGATCCTCGCCGACAACACCACCAGCAAGTTCCTGAAGTAGCGGAGAACGGCGCGCCACCCGTCGCGGCCGAAATTCGACGACGCGGAGACACCGGCGTTCCGTACGGTTCGGCGATGGAGCGAAGCACGCTGCGCCCGGGTGCCGCATCGCGCGGCCGGTGGATGACGATCGGCGCAGTGATCGCCGTCGCGGTCGGTGGGTGGGGGTTCGCCCGGGCGAGTACCCCGGCCGCCTCGGCGGCGTACCGAGCGATCACGCCGTGCCGGCTGGTCGACACCCGCCCGGCACCCGACACGGTCGGGCTGCGCGCCACCGCGCTCGGCCCGACCGACACGTTCACCGTGGACGGCTGGGGTGAACACGGCAACTGCGACTTGCCGGCCGGCACCACTGCGCTGGCCGTCAACGCCACCGCCGTCGACGCGACCGCGCTCACGTACCTGACGTTCTTCCCAGCCGGGGCCGAACGCCCGAAGGCGTCGAGCCTCAATCCGGCGCCGGGCACCCCGCCCACACCGAACGCCGTGAACATCACGCTCGCCGCCGACGGTCGCTTCTCGGTGTTCAACCTGGCGGGCTCGGTCCACCTGATCATCGACGTGGTCGGCGTGTACGCCCCGCCGGTCCGGGCCGACGCGTCGCTGACCCTCGACGCCTACACCGAGTTCACCGTGTCGACGTCCTCCAACCTCACCACCCCGCGCGAGGTCAACAACTCGTACTGCGTCCGCGGCACCCCCCACAACGGCAGCGCCGCCGGCCTGTGGGCATCAGCGCCGCTCCCCGCCGGAGCGATCGTGACGTCGCTGACGATCAGTACGACGGCGACCACCGCGCAGCCGTACACGTTCACGGCGAGCATCGCCGGCGCATCCCCGAGGTCGCTCGCCACATCGGGCGCCCAGCCGTTGTCGAGCGGCCCCGGCCAGACGACACACACGTTCGCGATCGACAGCCAGACCCCGATCGCCGACGGCGAATCCGTGCGCCTGTTCTTCCACTCGTGGGTCGCGTCGGGCAGCGCCTACTTGTGCGGGGTCACGATCAGGTACTCGCTCCCCGGCTGATCCGCCCGGCAACAGCCCACCGGCGTCAGCCGGCGAACGGGCGCACCGGTTGGCCGCGCACGCCGACCTCGGCGACGAACAGCGAGCCGGCGGCCGGCTCCTCGCCGGGCTCGAGGCCTTCCCGCGAGGTGGTGATGTAGAGCTGGTCGAGGTGCTCGCCGCCGAGCGTGCAGGCGGTGACCTTGGCGACCGGGAGTTCGACCACCGCGTCGAGCGTTCCGTCGGCGCTGTAGCGCCGCACCGCGCCACCGCGATGGAGCGCCACCCACACGCCACCTTCGCTGTCGACGGTGAGGCCGTCGGGACGCCCGGCCGCGGGTTCGATGTGCACGAACGGGCGACGGTTGGTGAGGCCGGCGTCACGGTCGTAGTCGAACACGTCGACGCGCATCGTCTCGGTGTCGTTGTAGAACGCGCGGGTGCCGTCGGGGCTCCAGTCGAGTCCGTTCGAGATCGTCACGCCGGTGAGCACCGTGTGCACCGCACCGTCCGGATCGAGCCGGTGGACGGTGCCGGCACCGGGCACGCGGTCGTAGCTCATCGAGCCGCAATAGAAGCGTCCCTCAGGGTCGCAGCCGCCCTCGTTCATGCGGATCCGCCGCTCGGCACCCCACAGCGGCTCGAGCGCCGTCACCTCGCCGGAGGCGTCCTCCAGGGCGAACCCGCGCTCGATGCCGAGCACCGCCCCGCCGGCGTGGCGCGGCCGCACGGCGGCGGCCACCGGCGAGCCGACGTGGTGGCGATCGACGCCGCCGTCGGGGCGCAACGTGAGCACGTCGCCGGCGAGCATGTCGACCCAGCGCAACCCGCCCCACGCCGGCGACCACACGGGCCCTTCGGCGTGATAGGCGACGGAATCGGTGATGCGTTCGGCGTGCATGGCGGCTCTCGGCTCTCGGGCGGCGGGCGCGCCGCCAAGGTCCGTCGGCAGCGCGAGCGCACCCTAGGCGACGTTTCGCAACCCAGGTCGCGCGGGTAGCGCCGGACTCCCACCCGGGGTCGCCACACAGATCGGGGAGCCATGGCAGCCAAGTCCACCAAGAACACGCGGAACGCCAAGCCGCGCACCACCACCGCTACACGCACGTCGGCACCGAAGGCCGCTCGCGGCGAGCGCGCCGACCGCCCGGTGCTCGTCCCCCGCGGCGGCAAGGTGCCCGCTCAGGACAGCGAGTTCCTCACCACGCAGCAAGGCGTTCGCGTTCCGCAGACCGACGACTCGTTGACGGCCGGTTCGCGCGGACCGACGCTGATGGAGGACTTCCACCTCCGCGAGAAGATCACCCACTTCGACCACGAGCGGATCCCCGAGCGGGTGGTCCACGCCCGCGGCGCAGCCGCCCACGGCGTGTTCGAGTCGTACGGAACCGCCGCCCAGATCACGTCCGCCGACTTCCTGCAGCCCGGGCGGGTGACGCCCGTGTTCACGCGTTTCTCGACCGTGCTCGGGTCGCGCGGCTCGGCCGACACCGTGCGCGACGTGCGCGGCTTCGCCGTCAAGTTCTATACCGACGAGGGCGTCTTCGATCTCGTCGGCAACAACATCCCTGTGTTCTTCATCCGCGACGGGATCAAGTTCTCCGACCTGATCCATGCCGGTAAGCCCGAACCCGATCGCGAGATCCCCCAGGCGCAGACCGCGCACACCACGTTCTGGGATTTCGTCTCCCTGCTCCCCGAGTCGCCGCACATGCTGATGTGGGCGATGTCCGACCGGGCGATCCCCCGCTCGTACCGGATGATGGAGGGCTTCGGGGTGCACACGTTCCGGCTCGTCGGCCCCGACGGAGCGACCTCGCTGGTCAAGTTCCACTGGAAGCCGGTGCTCGGTACGCACGGCCTCGTGTGGGACGAGGCGCTGACGCTCAACGGCGTCGATCCCGACTTCCATCGCCGCGACCTGTACAACTCGATCGCCGGCGGCGCGTACCCGGAGTGGGAACTCGGCGTGCAGGTGATGCCCGACTCCGAGGACCAGATGTTCGAGGGCATCGACCTGCTCGACTCGACCAAGATCGTGCCCGAGGAACTCGTGCCGGTGCAGCCGATCGGGCGGATGACCCTCAACCGCAACCCCGCCAACTTCTTCGCCGAAGTCGAGCAGGTCGCCTACCACGTCGGCCATCTCGTACGCGGTATCGAGGTCGTCGACGACCCGCTGCTGCAGGCCCGCCTGTTCAGCTACCTCGACACGCAACTGACGCGGCTCGGCGGCCCGAACTTCTCGCAGATCCCGATCAACCGCCCGACCGTGCCCGTCAACGACAACTTCCGCGACGGGTTCCACCAGCAGGCCGTGCATCACGGTCGCACCCCCTATCTGCCCAACGGCGTCGGTGGGGGCTGCCCGTTCCTCGCCGGCGCCGAGGACGGCGGCTACATCCACGTCCCCCGCCAGGTCACCGGCCCGAAGGTGCGTGAGCGCGGCCCGAACGACGAGTACGCCCAAGCGCGCCTGTTCTGGAACAGCGTCAGCGACGTCGAGCGCGACCACATCGTCGATGCCTACACGTTCGAGCTCGGCAAGGTCGACGTGCCTGCCGTGGTCGAGCGGATGATCGCCCGGCTGGCGCTGATCGACCGCACGCTCGCCCGCCGCGTGGCGTTCGGGCTCGGCGAGCAGGTACCCACCGAGCCGATCGAGGACCCCGCATCGCTGACGCCGGGCGCCGACGCGCTCGGCAACGACGGCGCCGGCATCGAGGTCGACGCAACCGGTGGCATCGACGCCTCGCCGACGTTGGCGATGGTCACCGATCAGCGCTACCCGGTCGACGGGCGGGTCGTGCACATCCTCGCCACCGACGGATCCGACCTGGCCGGCGTCAAGGCGATCCGCGACCAGATCATCGCCGCCGGGGCGGTGGCCCACGTGATCGCCCCGCACAAGGGCACGATCAGCGGTGCCACCCGGCGCGCCGGCGAACTGCTCGTCGACCGCTCGTTCCACACGTCGAGCTCGGCCGAGTCCGACGCCGTCGTGATCGCCCCCGGGCCCGGCCTCGCCACCGACCCGGCGGTGATCACCTACGTCCAGTCGGCGTTCCGGCACTGCAAGCCGATCGCCGCCTGGGGCACCGGCGTCGAATTGTTGAACGCCGCCACTGTCGCCACCGACGCCCCCGGGGTGGTCGTCGCCGACAAGGTCAGCAAGCGCTTCGGCACTGCGGTCATCGACGCCCTCGCCGTGCACCGCCACTGGAGCCGTGCGCCGCAACATCCCACCAAGTCGCTCGAGCTGGAGTAACCCATGCCCAACGGAATCGACCTCATCGTCGCCGACCACGAGCTCGTCAACACGCTCTTCACCGAGTTCGAGAGCACCGGTCAGGGTGCCCTCGTCGGCCAGATCGTCGACGCCCTGGTCACCCACGACGACGCCGAGCACGCGGCCCTCTACCCGCTCGCCGCGGACGTGCTCGGCGACACCGAGCTGCTCGCCCGATCGAGCGCCGCCCACTCGGCGGTCAAGCGCCAGATCGACCTGATCAAGCAGCTCGAGGGGCCACCGCTCGCGGCCGCCGTCGCCGAGCTCCGGACGCTCGTCACCGAGCACGTGGCCGACGAGGAACAGAACCTCCTCCCGGCGCTGCGCGCGGCGGCGACGCCCGACCAGCTCGACGCGCTCGGCGGGCGGCTGCTACAGAGCAAACAGCGCGTCGGCTGACCCCCCACGCATCACGCCGCAGGGCGTTAGCCACCGCGCACCCGAGCGGGCGCGCCCCTAACCTCTGGGCTCTATGAGCATCCCCGAACGGCCGACGTTGGACGGCATCGAGGCCCGCTGGTCCGCCCAGTGGGCCGCCGATGGCATCTACAGCTTCGACCGCGGGGCCGTACGCGCCGACGTCTTCTCCGTCGACACGCCGCCCCCCACCGTGTCGGGTTCGCTCCATGTCGGGCACGTGTTCAGCTACACGCACACCGACACGCTGGCGCGATACCAGCGCATGCGCGGCAAGCGCGTCTTCTACCCGATGGGGTGGGACGACAACGGGCTCCCCACCGAGCGCCGTGTCCAGAACTACTTCGGGGTGCGCTGCGACCCGAGCCAGCCCTACACCGAGGGTTTCGAGCCGCCGTTCCGCGGCGACGTGCCCGACAAGCACCATGCCGTGCCGATCTCACGCCCCAACTTCCTCGAGCTGTGCGACGAGCTCGTGGCGATCGACGAGCAGGCGTTCGAGGAACTGTTCCGGCGGCTCGGCCTGTCGGTCGACTGGTCGCTCCTCTACGCCACGATCGACGCCCGCTCGCGGCGCATCAGCCAGCTCGCGTTCCTGCGCAACCTCGCCCGCGGCGAGGCCTACAGCCAGGAGGCGCCGAGCCTGTGGGACGTCGACTTCCAGACCGCCGTCGCCCAAGCCGAGCTCGAAGACCGCGAGCGCCCCGGCGCGTACCACCAACTGGCCTTCCACAAGGCCGACGGTTCCGGCGACCTGCTGATCGAGACCAGCCGCCCCGAGCTGCTGTCGGCCTGTGTGGCGCTCGTCGCCCATCCCGACGACGCCCGCTACCAGCCGCTGTTCGGCACCACCGTCACCACGCCGCTGTACGGCGTCGAGGTGCCGATCGTCGCCCACGAGCTGGCGCAGCCCGACAAGGGCACCGGCATCGCGATGATCTGCACGTTCGGTGACACCACCGACGTCGTCTGGTGGCGCGAGCTCGACCTTCCGATGCGGGCGATCGTCGGCCGCAACGGGCGGATCGTCGGCGATCCACCCCCGGGCGTCGACGCCGAGGCCTACGCGGCGATCGCCGGCCAGACCGTGAAGCAGGCCCAGCGCACGGTCGTCGAGCAGCTCCGCGCGAGCGGCGAGATGCTCGGCGAGCCCGAGCCGATCCAGCATCCGGTCAAGTTCTACGAGCGCGGCGACCGTCCGCTCGAGATCGTCACCAGTCGCCAGTGGTACATCCGCAACGGCGGCCGCTCCCCCGAGCTGCGGGCCGAGCTGATCAAGCGCGGTGGCGAGATCACGTGGCACCCTCCCCACATGCAGCACCGCTACGACAACTGGGTCGACGGGCTCAACGGAGACTGGCTGATCAGCCGCCAGCGGTTCTTCGGCGTGCCGATCCCCGTCTGGTACGCACTCGACGCCGACGGCCACCCGGTCCACGATCGCCCGTTGCTGCCCGACGAGGCCGACCTGCCGATCGACCCGTCGACCGACGTGCCG
>JAEZFY010000184.1 GCA_023417265.1 Actinomycetes bacterium
CCCTGAAGATCCCCGCCGGGTCGGCGGCCGCCGAGGGGGCGGTGCCGGCCGGCAGCACGCCGCCCGATGCCGGGTCGACGCCCCCGAGCGCGACCACGACCGTGGCGAGCGGGGCCGGCTGCGTGCACGTCGTCGTCGCCGGCGACTACCAGGGCAAGGTCGCCAACCGGTACGGCGTCTCGCTCGACGCGCTCGCCGCCGCCAACGCCGACAACCCGGCATGGAACGTATTCCGGCTCGGTGACGAGATCGTGATTCCGCCCGGCGGGAACTGCTGATGCCCAGCGACCGGCGCACCGCGCATCTAACCTGGCCGGCATGAGTTCGTACCGCCGGGCATCGGTCGCGTCCCTGGTCGGGGTGTGCGTGCTCGCGCTCGGCGCCTGCGGCGACAACAGCACGGCGGCCGGCAACACCCCCACCCGGGTGCGCGAGACCAGCTACGTGATGGTCGAGCCGGTGGCCACCACCACCACGGTGCCGGCTTCTGCCACCACGGTGCCGCCCGGCGGCGCGGTCGACCCGAACGAGCAGATCTACGTCATCCAGGCCGGCGACAGCATCTCCAAGATCGCCTCGAACCACGGCATCAGCATGGACGTGCTCGTGCAGTACAACCAGTGGGCCGACGGCATCAACCACGTGCTGATCCCCGGTGCTGAAATCAAGATCCCACCGAACGCCCGCGTGCCTGGCACCGGCACCACCCCGCCCGCCGGCGGCGGCGGCGGCGCCGCGGTGCCACCCGCCACCGAACCGCTCGGCGAGCCGTGCACGCACACGATCGAGGCCGGCGACAACCCCACGCGTGTCGCCAACAAGTACGGCATCTCGGTGACCGTGCTGCAGCAGGCGAACGCCGGCAACTCGGCCTACAACTCGTTCCCGATCGGGGGCACGCTGAACATCCCCGCCAACGCCGAGGGCTGCTAGCCGGGCGAGTGGCAGACCGCCTCGACGTTGTTGCCGTCGGGGTCGCGCACGAACGCACCGAAGTAGTGCTCGTGGTACTCAGGCCACACGCGCGGCGCGTGGAGGACCTCCGCCCCGGCGCCGGTGGCGGCGTCGAAGAACGCCTGCACGGCGGCCCGGTCGGCGGCCTTGAAGGCGATGTGTGACTCGCGGAACCCGTCGCCCGACTCGAGCTCGCTGACCCAGAACACCGGCTCGCTCGGCGGCCCGTAGCCGATCGCCTCGTCAAAGCTCATCACCCGGGCGTACCCGAGCGGTTCGAGCACGGCGTCGTAGAAGGCCGCGCTGGCGGCCAGGTCGGAGCATTGGAATCCCACGTGATCGAGCATCGCGCCAGCGTTTCACCGTCCCCGGTCAGTTCGCGTCCTGATTGGCGACGGTGGCGCGTCGCTAGCCTGATCGCTTGGTGGCGGCCGACGACGAGAACTCCGACTGCGACGCGCACGATCGCCGGCTGGTCGCCGCCGCTCGCGACGCGCTCGACGGCGGCCGGCCCGCCGAGGCACTCGAACTGCTCGACCAGCTCGGCGCGCCGCAGCTCGATCATCGCCGCTTGCGGGCCGGCGCGCTCGACCGCCTCGGGCGTCTCCGCGAGGCGCTCGAGGAGTGCGAGAGCCTGATGGCCGCGTCCGGCGCGGTCGGTGACGACCTGCTGCTGCTCGAGGTCACCGTCACGGCGGCCGGTCTCGCCCAGCGTCTCGGCGATCGGGTGCAGGCCCTCAACCATGTCCGTCTGGCGCTCGAGTTGATCGTCCAGCGCGGCGACTCGCTCGAGGGCATGCACCGCGTCTACAACAACCTCGGGTTCGCCCTGTTGAGCATGGGTGCGATCCGACTCGCCGCCGAGCAGTTCCGGCGGGCGCTGCGCGCGATCCACGCCGTCGACGATCCGTTCAACCGGGTCACGATCGAACTGAATCTGGCGTCGGCCGAGTCGCGCCTCGCGGCGTCGGTGGACGCCGACGACAAGGAACGCCCGGTCCGCTTTCAGGCGGCGATCGACCTGGTGCTGCCGCATTTCACCTCGGGCAGTCCGCGGCGACGCCTCGAGGCGGCGACATTGCTCGCCGATGCGCTCGTCGGGGTGGGCCGCGTGCCCGAGGCGGTCGACGTGCTGGCCGAGGTGCACGGCGACATCGACGAGGTCAGCGATCCCCGCGTGCTCGCCGAGCACGCCCTGGTCGAGGCACGCGTGGCGCGTCTCACCGACCGCACCGAAGCCGCCGAGCGGGCTGCTGACCGTGCGGTCGGCGCGGCTGCCCGGGCCCGCGACAACGGGCTGTTGGCGGCCGCCTTCCACGAACGCTCGCTGGCCCGCAACGCACTCGGCATGCTCGCCGAGGCGTACGACGATCTACACACCGCCTACACCGCTGCTCGCGAGCGACGGGCCGGGCTCGGCGAGGCGCTGCTGCGCCAACTCGAACAGCAGGCGGTGCTCTCGGCGGCGCACCGCGACGTCGAGCAGCGCGCCCGCTCGATGGCGACCACGATCGACCGTCTCCGCACCGCCGTCGCGACCGACCACCTCACGGGCCTGCCCAACCGGCGCGCGCTCGACGAGTTTCGCGCTGGGGCGACAGTGCCGGTTGCCGTGGTGATGTTCGACCTCGACCACTTCAAGTCCGTCAACGACACCTACGGGCATCTCGTCGGCGACATCGTGCTGCAGCGCATCGCCCGGATCCTCGACGCCGCGGCGGGCGACTTCGCCACGGTCTACCGGTGGGGCGGCGAAGAGTTCCTGCTGGTGTGCCCGGGCGCCGACACCGACGCCGCGCTGGGCATGGCCGAGCGCGCCCGACAGAACACCACCGACGTCGACTGGAGTGCGGTCGCCCCCGACCTGCGGGTGACGTTGTCGGCGGGCGCGGCCGACGGCACATCAGGCGAGCTCGACGAGCTGGTCGAGCGCGCCGACCTCGCGCTGTACCGCGCCAAGCAGGCCGGGCGCGACCGCGTCGAGGTCGGCTGAACCGGGTCAGCCGAGGTCGGGCCAGCGCCGCTTCTGGCGCCTGCGCAGACCGGCCGCGCCGAGCTTGCGGTGTTCGCCGAGCTCCCACTGGCGCCGCCAGCCGTTGTACTCAGGGCCGGTGAGCGCGGGGCTCGTCCGGCGCGCCGCGCGGCGGGTGGCGGTCCAGTAGTCGGTGAGCGCCTCGTCGCCGAGCCGGGTGACGGCGGCCTCGATGCGGGCGTTGAAGCGCCGCGTGTTCTCGTCCTCGCGGGGCCACAGCGGGGCGCCGAACACGACCTTGGTCTTGCCCGGCTTGGGACGCTTGGCGCCCTTGCCGTAGATCGCCCCGGTGCCGTCGATGAACACCGGCACGATCGGGGCGCCCGTGCGCGCCGACAGGTATGCCGGGCCACCCTTGAACGTCTGCCCCCACCCGTCGGGCGAGCGGCCACCTTCGGGGTAGATCACGATCGAGTGCCCGTCGGCGATCAGGTCGCGGATCAGGTCGGCCGATTTGCGCCCGGTGACCTCGCGGTCGATCGGGATCGCGTTCAGGGCGAGTGCCGAGAACACGGCCTTCCACTGCTTGTCGAAGAAGTAGTCGGCGGCGGCGACGACGGCAAGGTCGTGGCGCCAGGCGGCCGGGATCGAGCGCACCATCAGCGCCGTGTCGAGGTGGCTGTGGTGGTTCGGCGTGAAGATCACGGGCGGGGGCTCGTCGAGCCGGGTGAGGTCGGCGAGCCGGTCGCGTCCGACGACGGTCGGGTTGGCGAGGCCGCGCACGAGCAACCGCAGTGGACCCTCGGCGATCACCGTACGGGCCACCCGCGCGGCGGGCGTGCGGGCCCAGTCGGTGTCGTAGTTGACGCCCAGCTTGGACGGCTCGACGGGCACCTCGACGCCGCGCGGCACGGTTGGCGCGCGGTACGGGAACCCGTACGTGCGCAGCGGCTTGGCCGCCTTGCGCACTGCCGCCTCGCCGGCCCCGGCGGCCTTCGACGCGGCCCGCAGGTAACGGTTCATTGGACGTCGGCCACCAGCACGCCGGGCACATGGAGGTGCGAGATGGTGGGGGAGCGGCCGACCACGTCGGAGGCGATCTCGAAGGCGTCGTCCATGGTGGACGCCGGCGTGAAACCGAGCCGGCGCACCGTCGACGGGTCGCCCCCGACGATGATGACCTTGCCCGCCCACTGCTGGCCGTGGGCGCCCCAGTACCACGCGTAGAACGGGTGCACGCCGTGGTAGGCGTTGCCGGTGCGGTACAGGTGGCGGTACCACTCGTCCTCGGCGTACTTGCGCTCCCACTTCTCGCCCATCACGACCGGGTCGGTGGTGTCGGTAAGCACCTCGTCGAAGAAGTCGATGTAGCTCGGGTGGTGCACCGGGTTGAACTCGCGGTACGTCGGGTGGGTCATGATCACGACCCCGCCCTCGCGCACGAGCGGCTTGTTGCGGTACATGTTGAACAGGTAGCCGAGGCCCATGCACATCACGAGGATCGGGTTCATGATCCCCTCCGGGTTGTACGGCGAGATGAACGGGATGCCGAGCGTCAAGATGTCGGTCTGCCCCTCGACCGGCACGAGGTGTTGGGCGTACACCCGCTCGAGCGTCTTCTCGTGCACCGACGGCGTGAACCCGGCATGCACGCCGGTCATCTCGTAGGGCGCCTCGATCGAGTGGAAGATCTTGCGCTTGGCCCGGTTGGGCAGCCGGTTGAGCGACTTCTCGGTGGCGAGGTACATCGCCCGGTCCTTCACCGTCCACTCCCACTCGCGCTTGGCGAGGAAGCCGAACGAGTCGGGGAACGCCGAGTTGTTGATCGTCGTCTCGATCTGGAAGATCTTCGGGCCGTGGTCGCGGACGATCTTGCCCATCCGCCAGATCGACTTGTGCAGCGCCGAATGCTCACGGTGCCCCATCAACGAGCGGGTCGTCTGGAGGGTGTGCCCGTTGTGGTGGTGGCTCAGGCAGCGGTACGAGGCGAGCCCGGTGGTGATCGACTTCCAGCCACCATCCATCGCGACCTGGTTGACGTTGGCGTAGACGATCAGGTCCGACTCGGCGGCGCGCTTGTTGATCTCGACGATCTCGCCCTCGTCGGTGGTGCCGAGCACGGCCAGGTTGTCGGGGTCCTCGGCGTCGTGCTGATACAGCAGCCCGCGCGGGTGGAAGGCGTCGAAGATCCGGTCGCCGAGCACGTGGCGCAGCTCGTAGTCGTGCATCCGCCGGTGCAGGCCGAGCGCGGCGATGATGTGGATGTCGTCGACGCCTGCATCAGCAGCAAGGTCGAGCACGGCTTCGATCACGCGCTGGCGGTTGTCGGGCGTGCGCATCTTCGGCAGCGACAAGCTGGCGTCGTCGAACACGATCGTCAGCTTCATGTTCGGCGTCAGCAGCGCCGGGAGCGGCTCCATGTCGAGTGGGTTGAGCAGGGCGTTGCGGATCGCTCCGTCGACGTCGTCGATGCCGGGCAGCGACTCGGGCGGGTAGATCACGCGGGTGCGGTCGGCGGGCAGCTTCTCGAGGCTGAAGCCCTCGCCGCGCCAGAACAAGATCGGGGGCGTCGAGCGGTCGACGTCGAGGACGAATCCGGGGCGTGGCATGTTGTCTCGTTACTTCTCTCGCAAGTCGAAGGCGATCTTGACGGCGCCGCGGCGGCGGGCGGCCGCCGCGTGGGCGAGTGCGTCGGCGTGGTCGTCGAGGCGGTAGGTGGCCGACAGCAGGCGTTCGGCCTCGTAATGGTTGGCCAGGTCGACCGCCGTCGCGAACTCGTCGGGGGTGTACGTGTACACGCCCTTGAGCTCGGTCTCGCGATGCCACAGGCCGGTCAGGTCGAGCTTGACGTCGGCGGGCATGCCGAGCAGCACGACCCGGCCGCGCGGGCGCGTGATCCTCAACGCGTCGGTGATCGAGTCGGACGAGCCGACCGCGTCGATCGTGACGTGGGCGCCACTCGACAGGTAGGCCTGCGACCCGTCGCCGATCAGGTGGCAGCCGGCCATCCGGCGCACGGCCCGGTCGAGCTTGCCCGCCTGGACGACCTCGTCGGCGCCGAGCGCCTTGGCGAGCGCGAGCTGGTGCGGGTAGCGGGCCCCGACGACGATCCGGGTGTCGGCGGGCAGGTACCGCCGCGCCGCGCCGATCGCGGCGAGCCCCATCGTGCCGGCGCCGAGCACGGCGACGATCGGTCGGTCGACGCCTTCGATCGCGGCCCCCGCCACGTGGGCGGCGTGCACGCCGCCGGCGAGCGGCTCGACGAGCACGGCGCGCTCGTCGGGCATCTCGTCGGGGATCGCGTGGAGTTGCGTTTCGTGGGCCCACAGCCACGGCGCCCAGCCGCCGCCGGTGGAGCAGCAGAACCCAGTCTGGATGCCCGGTTCGAGCGGGCCCGTGGCGTAGTAGGCGTAGTCGTCGGGTGGGGCGGCGACGCCGCGGGCCGTCGGGTTGAGCACCGGGTTGAGCACGTAGCGCGTGCCGTTCACCGACCCGACCACCTCGTGGCCGGGCACGAACGGGAACGACACGTACTCCTCGAAGTACGCCGAGGCGTGGCCTTCGACGAGCGACAGGTCGCTGCCGCAGATCCCGGCGAGGTGCACGTCGAAGCGGTGCC
>JAEZFY010000252.1 GCA_023417265.1 Actinomycetes bacterium
GCCGCTGACCTGCGGAAACGCAGGCAGCGGCCCTTTGCATGTCGGTGATGGCGCTACCGTCGCGGGCATGTGCGGTCGGTTTGTTTCTACGTCGCCGCCGGAACGGATCGCCGAGTACTTCGGCGCCCGGCTCGACGTCGAGCCGCTTGGCAGCAACTACAACGTGGCCCCCACCGATGACGTATATGGCGTCGTCGCCGCCCCCGCCGCCGACCCCACCGATCCACCCGTGCGCAGCGTGCAAGCGTTCGAGTGGGGCCTCCTCCCGGTGTGGGCCAAGGACCGCAAGCTCGGCGCGAAGATGATCAACGCCCGGGCCGAGACGATCGCCGAGAAGGCGGCCTTCAAGGGCGTCTTCCGCAAGCACCGCTGCATCGTGCCGATGGACGGCTTCTACGAATGGCAGGCGGCAGGCCCGGACGGCCCGGTGGGGAAGTCCGGCAAGCCCGTCAAGCAGCCCTACTTCGTGCAGCGCGCCGACGGTGAGCCGCTCGCCGTCGCCGGCCTGTGGTCGGCCTGGCGGCCGCGCGAGGCCGAGCGCACGGCGCCGTGGGTGCACACGCTGTCGGTCGTCACCACCGCCGCCAACCAAGCGATGTCGGCGATCCACGACCGGATGCCGGTGATCCTGCCGCGGGCGATGTGGGACCTGTGGCTCGACCCGCGCAACCAGAACATCGACATGCTCGCCAAGTTGCTGGTGCCCGCACCGGAGCACCTGCTGGCCCTGCGGCCGGTGTCGACCGAGGTCAACAACGTCCGCAACCAGGGCGCCCACCTGCTCGACCCGGTCTGAGGCATCGCGACGTGCGACCCTCCGGGACCGCTGCCCGGGCGTGCGCCGCTCAGTCGACCAGTGCTTGATTGACGAGCTGGCGCAGCTGCGAACGGATCGGGTGGGTCTGGCTCGGCAGCAGCTGTGTCAGGAACACCGCGCTGATCTGCTCGGCGGGGTCGTTCCAGAACACCGTGCTGGCGGCACCGCCCCACGTGTACTCCCCGCGCGAGGCGAGTGAGCGGTTGGCCACCGGGTCGTCGACCACGGCCACCCCGAGCCCGAAGCCGATGCCGTCGAACGTCGTCTCGGCGAACAGCGGGCGTCCGAAACGCTCGAGGTCGGCCCCGCCGGGCAGGTGGTTGCGGGTCATGTAGTCGACCGTGCGGGTGCCGAGCAGGCGGACCGGTGGCCCATCGGGCGTCGCTGCGGCGCCGCGGCCGAGCAGCATCGCGGCGAACTTCAGGTAGTCGTGGGCGGTGCCCCACAGGCCGCCGCCACCCGACAGCCAGCCCATCCCCTCCGGCGTCAACAACGGCCCGCCGCCGGGCAGCGCGGTACCGTCGGGGCCGGCGATCCACAGGTCGGCACAGCGGTCGCGGTGCTCGTCGGGCACCCGGAACCAGGTTTCGTGCATGCCCAGTGGTTCGAAGATGTGGGCCCGGAAGAACTCGTCGAGCGGCATCCCGGAGGCGACCTCGACCACTCGGCCGAGCACGTCGGTGGAGTGCCCGTAGAGCCACTCCGAGCCGGGCTGGAAGGCGAGCGGCAAGGCGGCCCACGCGTCGCAGTGCTCGGCCAGGTTGCGCCCGGACGGCATGCCCCAGTCGTAGCCGGCGGCGCGGTAGAGGGCGTCGGTGACGTGGCTGTGGTGGAACCCGTAGGTGAGCCCGGACGTGTGTGTCAGGAGGTGCCAGATGCGCATCGGTTCGACGACCGGATCGGTCTGCGGGCGTTGCGCGCTGCCGGTGCGGTACACGCGCGCGTCGGCGAACGCCGGGATGAACCGCGACACCGGGTCCTTGAGTTCGAAGCCCCCCTGCTCGTAGAGCATCATCGCCGCGACGGAGGTGACCGGCTTGGTCATCGAGAACAGGCGCACGATCGGGTCGTCGCCCCAGGGGACCGTGCGTTCCGTGTCCCGCCAACCGGCCGACGTCGACACGACGAGCTCGCCGTGGCGGGCGACGAGCAGTTGCCAGCCGGGGAGCCGGCCGTCGTCGACGTAGCCCTGGAAGTGGGTCGTGATGCGGTCGAGCCGGGCCGGGTCGAGGCCGTGTTCGGCCGGGTCGGCGGTGACGAGGCTCATCGGAGCGCCTCCACGATCGCCGCCGCGGCCGCGTCGAGTTCGTCGCGCGACACGCCGCTGGCGGCGTTGTCGAAGGAGAGCTCGGCCATCGTGTTGGTGGGGATCACATGGAGGTGGGTGTGTGGCACTTCGTACCCGGCGACGACGAGGCCGACCCGGGTGGGAGCGAAGGCGCGCTGTTGCGCCTGCCCGATCCGGCGGGCGACGTCGAACAGGTGCGCCGCCAGGTCGGGATCGAGGTCGATCCAGTGGTCGACCTCGGCGATCGGGACGACGAGCGTGTGGCCGGGCGCGAGCGGGTTGATCGAGAGGAACGCCACGCACCGGTCGTCACGCCACACGAACGTGCCCGGAATGTCGCCCTCGATGATCCTGGTGAAGATCGTCGGCATAGTGGCTCATGCTGACATAGTGAGTGCGTGCAGGGTGAGGGCGTGCAGGGCTCGGGCGTGCAGGGCTCGGGCGAGACGGACAGGATCGTCACGATCCCGAACCTGTTCACGTTGCTGCGGCTGCTGTGCTTGCCGCTGTTCCTGTACGTGCTGTTCGAGGTGCCCTCCCGGCAGGCTGCCGCGTGGCTGCTCGGAGCGCTCGGCGCCACCGACTGGGTCGATGGCTACCTCGCCCGCCGGCTCGGGCAGACGAGCGAGTTCGGGAAGAAGTTCGATCCCACCGTCGACCGCCTCCTGTTCGTCGTCGCCATCGTGGCGATCATCGTCAACGACGCGATCCCGCTGTGGTTCGCGGTGGCGGTGCTCGCCCGCGAGGTCGTCGTCGGGGTCACGGTGGCGGTCGCCACGCTGGCCTTCGACATGCAGCGCTTCGACGTGACGTATTGGGGCAAACTCGCCACGTTCCTCCTGATGTTCGCCGTCCCGGGGTTCCTGATGGGCCACAGCTCGGTTCCCGGCGCCGACGGCTTCACCGTCGCGGCGTGGATCCTCGGGATCCCCGGCCTGGCACTCAGCTACTACACCGCGGCCACCTACCTACCGCTGATCCGCGACGGGGTCCGAGCAGGACGCTCACGGTGACTAACCTGCGCCACCATGAACGTGCCCGAGGACCTTCGCTACTCAACGGAACACGAGTGGGCCCGGGCCCTCACCAGCGGTGCCGTCGACGAGACGTTGAGGGTTCGGGTCGGCATCACCGATTTCGCTCAGGACTCGCTCGGTGACGTGGTGTTCGTCGACCTGCCGACGCCCGGCACGGCGGTCGCCGCCGGCGAGGCGCTCGGCGAACTCGAGTCCACGAAGTCGGTGTCCGACGTGTACTCGCCGCTGGCCGGCACGGTCGTGGCCGTCAACGAAGCGCTCGCCGACAACCCTCAACTCCTGAATGAGGATCCGTACGGCGAGGGTTGGCTGTTCGAGCTCGAGCTGGCGTCCGGAGCCGACCTCGCCGAGGCCGGCCTGCTCGACGCCACGGCGTATCGAGCACACACCGAAGGTTGAGGTCGAGGTGGCATACATTTTCTGCAACAACTGCGGGCACCGCAACCCGCCCGACAGCGTCTTCTGCTCGTCGTGCGGCACCCCGCTCGACGTGCTCGACGATCGCACGATCACACTGCCTGCGGTCGACCCGTTGCAGGACGCCCCGGGCGCCGACGACGACGTGGTGGTCCCGTTCGGCGAGATCCGCAAGGGTGTCGGTGTGCTCATCGTGCGCTCCGGCGCGCAGGCGGGCGAGCGGTTCGAACTGGCCTCCGACCTGACCCGGCTGGGGCGCCACCCCGACAGCGAGATCAGCCTCGACGACATCACCGTGTCGCGCCGCCACGCCGAAGTGCAGCGCGTCGCCGAGGGCTACTTCGTCGCCGATTCCGGGTCGCTCAACGGCACGTACGTGAACCAGGAACGGGTCGAACGCGCCCAGCTCCGCCACGGCGACGAGCTCCAGATCGGCAAGTTCCGCCTGGTGTTCTTCGAGCGCGCCGATGGCTGACGCCCCGAGTGGCGCTGAGGGGTACCTCTCGATCGGCGAGGTCCTCGGCATCCTGCTCGAGGAGTTTCCCGACGTCACGATCTCGAAGATCCGCTTCCTCGAGAGCCAGGGGCTGAGCAATCCCGAGCGGACGCCGTCGGGTTACCGCAAGTTCTACGACCCCGACGTCGAGCTACTGCGCGTGATCCTCAACGAGCAGAAGCAGAACTATCTGCCGTTGCGGGTCATCAAGGACCGACTCGAAACCGGCGAGATCGTCGACCCCACCGGCGAGCACCACCGCGCTAACGGTTCCACCACCACCACCACCTCGGCGCACCGCCCGACGGTGTTCGACGACCTGGCCACCCCGCCAGGCGACGACACCGACGACGTCACGCTCGGGGACGTGCCCGCCGAGACCCGCGCCGGCCATCCGGCGGCACGTGCGCACGCCCCCCAGCCCGCGCCCTCGGCACCCGCGGCGCCCGGCGGCCGGCCGGGTTCGACGACCTCGCCCACGATCGCGACGGCACCGACCACGACGATCACCGGGACCACGACGACCACGGCGACCACACCGACGACGTCACGCTCGGCGACGTGCCCGCCG
>JAEZFY010000276.1 GCA_023417265.1 Actinomycetes bacterium
CGCAAGCGCGCCTTCCTCCTCGACACGGCCGACGGCGGCGGGCCGCGCCTCGTACGCCTCCTCCGCGAGCTCGCCCTCGTCGCCCGCCTCGCCGACCCACACGAGGCCGCGCGGGCTGAGCAGCGGATGCTCGACGAACCTCTCCGGCGGCGCCTCGAAGTGGGGCCGGCTGAGCCGTGCCAGGGCGCACACCACCGGGTGACCGGACGTCTCCGACAGCACCGAGGCCGAGCGTCCGGAGGCGTGTTGGGCGGGGAGCTTTTCGCGTTCGACCAACACGACCTGCCGGGTGGCGGCGAGTTCGGCTGCGGCGGCAACGCCGGCGATGCCCGCGCCGATGACGACGACGTCGACGTTCACGTTGCCGTTCACGTGGCGCGGGCAGGCGTCATTCGCCGGCGGTGGCGGCCGTGAGGTCGCGCAGCACGGATGCCATGTGGTGCAGGGTCGCTTCGCGGGCGGCGTCGGCGTCGCCGCGTTCGATCGCGTCGAGCAGGCGCTGGTGTTCGTCCCAGCTGAGCACGCCCCGGCTGTGGGCGAGCCGCGAGAAGACGAGCTCGGTCTGGTGCCTGAGCGGGCCGACGGTGGGTTCGAGGTAGTCGTTCTGGGAGGCCCGTTCGACGAGCTTGTGGAAGTCGCGGTGGTACCCGGCGGCGGTGACCAGATCGCCGTCGGCGGTGGCCCCGCGGCCGCGCTCGAGGCAGCTGCGCATGTCGTCGAGGTCGGCCTCGGTGCGATTGCGCGCGGCCAGCTCGGCGGCGTACGCCTCGAGGACCTGGCGCAGCTCGAGGATCTGGCGGGCGCGGGTGGGGTCGAAGGTGGTGACGTAGGCACCGCGACGGGCGACGACTTCGACGAGGCCCGTGCTCTCGAGCTCGCGCAGCGCCTCGCGGACGGGATTGCGGGAAACGCCGAGGCGTTCGGCGAGGCGGTCCTCGAACAGGCGCTCGCCGGGTTCGAGCTCGCCCGAGAGGATCATCGTCCGGATCTCCTCGGACACGATCTCTCGCAACGTGCGGTGGGCGCTGCCGACGGACACGTCGCCAGGATACGTTCGCCGGGCGGCGCGCCGGTCGATAGGGCGGCTCACGCGAGCAGGCGCCACACGGCCACCGCCCCGAAGCACAGCACGACCACCCGCAGCACGGGCGCCGGCAGGCGCAGCGCGGTGCGGGCGCCGAGGTACCCGCCGACCAGGCTGGTGGCGGCGAGAATGCCTGCCGCCGTCCACGCCACGTCGGCGGCGATGCCGAACAGCACCACCGCCAGCAGGTTGACGATCAGCGACATCACGCCGCGCAGCGAGTTGACCTTGGGGAGCGGATCGGGGAGCACGGTGCCGAGCACGGCGAGGTAGATCACGCCGAGCCCGGCCCCGAAGTAGCCCCCGTACACCGAGGCCGCGAACACGGCTGCCTTGGCGGCCATCGGAACCGGTCGGGCGTCGGCGTCGGCGCCGGTCAGGCCGGCCGCCACACGGCGGCGGGCGAGCGACTTCGCCAGCAGCGGCTGCACGGCGAACAGCAAGCAGGCGGCGATGATCAGGATCGGGGCGACGCCGTCGAACACGTCGTCGGGGGTGGTCAAGAGCAGCCCGGCCCCGGCGAGCCCGCCGAGCAGCGCCAAGGGGGTGAACTCGCGTACCCGCGCCCGCTGCGACTTGAGTTCGGCCCGGAACCCGGCCGCCCCACCGATGTAGCCCGGGAAGATGCCGACCGTGTTGGTGACGTTGGCGACCAGCGCGCTGTGCCCGGTGGCCAGGAGGGCCGGGTAGGACACGAGGCTCCCGCCACCGGCCATGCCGTTGACGATTCCCGCCCCGACGCCGGCACAGGCGAGCAGGAGGGCGTCGCCAGGGGTCACGCCGGAAGACTACCGATTGCGCGCTGTATACAAAAGACGATCGGCGATTCAGTGCCGGTAACTGGCCAGGAACCGGTCGAGCGCGTACTCGCCGGCAGCCGGGACCGCGTCGAGTTCCCCGATCAGGGCGCACATCATCATCGGGCCGACCAGTGCCGAGACGACCTCGTGCGGATCGAGACCGGCCGGGATCACGCCTTCGGCCACACCTCGGTCGAGCAACGCCGTGAGCGAGGCCACCTTCTCGTCGCGGTCGCTCTCGGCCAGGTCGTCGACCTCGGGGAGTTGCTGCTTGAGCAGGAACAGGGCCGGCAGGATGCGCGCCCATTCCGGGTCGCCGAACGACCCGGCCAGCGCTCGGAGGTAGGTGCGCAGGCACGCTTCGAACCCGGAGGCCAGGTCGACCTCAGGGGTACACGGCATGTTGACCCGCAACACGTCGACCATCAGTGCCGTGCGCGACGGCCAGTGCCGGTACAGGGTCGACTTGGCGACGCCCGACCGTTCGGCCACGTTGTCGACGGTGAGCGCGCGCGGGCCGGCTTCGGCGAGCAGCTCGGTGGCCGCCGCGAGCAACTTCGCTCGGCTGCGCTCGATACGTGGGTCGGCACGCGAGGCGGCGCCGGTGTCGTCGCAACTTTTTTCGGGAAACTCGTTTGCCGACATGACAACGCTACGATACCGTTTCGTTTCGCAACCGGCCACCTCCGGGCGCCACCCCCTCCACGGTTCCCCACCGCCGCGGTTTCCCCCCACCCTGAGAACCCCCGAAAGGCCGCTCGTGAGCGCTGTTTCCCTGACCCCCGGTGCCGGACCCGCCGGGGACGTGATCCTCGATCCGGTCCGCAAGCGCAACATCTTGATCGCGATGTGCGTGTCGTTGATGGCGGTGATCGCGTCCGTCTCGAGTCTCAACGTCGCCCAGCAAGACCTGGCCATCGACTTCGGCGCCTCGCAGGGCACCGTGCTCTGGATCATCAATGCCTACACGCTGGCGATGGCTGCCCTCTTGATGCCGATCGGCGCGATCGGCGACCGGTGGGGCCGCAAGCCGGTCCTCCTGCTCGGACTCGTGCTGTTCGGTGCGTCGAGCGCGCTCGCGGCCGTGGCCACCAGCGCCGAAGTGATGCTGTTCGCCCGCGGCCTCGGCGGTGCTGCGGCGGCGATGATCATGCCGGTCACCTTGTCGGTGATCACGTCCAGCTTCCCCGCCGAGGAGCGCAGCCAGGCGATCGGCATCTGGGCCGGCGTGGCCGGCGGTGGCGGCATCATCGGCATGTTCGTCGCCGCCCTGATGGTCGACGTCGCCACCTGGCGGTGGGCGTTCCTGCTCCCGCTCGTGCTCGTCGCCGTCGGCCTCGTCATGTCGATCCGTTCGGTGCCCAACTCGCGCGAGGACAGCGAGCACCGCTTCGACGTGGTCGGGTCGGTGCTGTCGCTGTTCGCGATCGGCGGCATCGTGCTCGGCATCCACGAAGGCCCCGAGAAGGGCTGGGGTCATCCGCTGACGGTGGCCGGCCTCGTCATCGGCACCGTGACGTTGATCGCGTTCATCGTGTGGGAGCTGCGTCAGGACGAGCCGCTGCTCGACATCCGCACGTTCGCCAACCGGGGCCTCGCCACCGGCGCCCTCACGATCATGTTCCTGTTCGCCGTGATGTTCGGGATCTTCCTCGTGCTGTTCCCGTTCTTCCAGGCGATCCTCGGCTGGTCGGCGTTGCACTCGGCCGTCGCGATGCTGCCGATGATGGCCGTGATGATGCCCACCTCGGCCGCTGCGCCCAAGGTCGTCAAGCGGCTCGGCACGCGGCGCACGATCATGACCGGCCTCGCCCTGGCGGGCGCCGGCCTGGCCCTGCTGGCGCTACAGGCGTCGGTCGAGGGCGGCTACTTCTCCGTGCTGCCCGGCTTGCTCGTGATGGGTCTCGGCCTGGGTCTGTCGATGACGCCCTCTACCGAGGCGATCACCGAGTCGTTGCCGGCCGAGAAGCAGGGCGTTGCCTCGGCGCTCAACGACACCACTCGCGAGGTCGGGGGTGCCGTCGGTGTGGCGCTGCTCGGCTCGATCGTGTCGTCCGGTTACTCGAGTGCGATCGAACCGCGGCTCGCCGGCTTGCCGGCCGAGCTCACCGAGCCCGCCGGCGAAGGCATCGGCACCGCGATGGGCGTGGTCGGCGAAGGTCTGCGCACCGGTGCGCTCGATCAGGCGACCGGCGCCCGCATCATCGACGCCGCCCAGCACGCGTTCGTGGAGGGCTGGGTCAACGCGATGTGGCTTGGCGTCGCCGTGGTCGGCGCGGCGTTCCTGTTCGTCGTCGTGCGCGGGCCGCGCACCTCCGTGGGCCGCGCCCCCCCCCCGGCGGCCCCCGAGGTCGACGCCGAC
>JAEZFY010000308.1 GCA_023417265.1 Actinomycetes bacterium
GGCTCGCCCGGCGCCACGGGCTTGCCTGCGACAACGTCGTCCGCTACGAGCTGGTGACGCCCGATGGGCTCGCCGTCGACGTCACACCCGACGCCCAGCCCGAACTGTTCTGGGCGCTCAGCGGCGCCGGCGACGGGTCGCTCGGTGTCGTCACCGCGATCGAGTTCGAGCTGCACCCCACACGCCCGGCCTACGCCGGCGCCCTACGATACCCCGCCGAGTGCGCCGCCGAGGCGCTCGAGCGCTGGCGGGCGTGGACCACCAACACCCGTCCGGAGCTGACGACCGCGCTCGTGATCGACGGCGACGGGGTCGCCGTGCACGGTTGCTGGGTCGGTGCGCCGGCGACGGGCGTCGCACTCGTCGACACCTGGCGCGCCTGGCGCACGCCGCTCGCCGACGATTGGCGCCCCCGCCGGCCGGGTGAGCTCGACGCCGTCAACCCACCGGCGCTGACGCCCGGCAGCACCGCCACCGCGGCGATGACGAACGAGTGGGCCAACACGCTGCGCGACGAACTCGTTCGCGAGCTGGTGCGGCTCGTCGAGAGGGGCGTTGCCGGGACGGTGGAGATCCGTCTCGCCGGGGCGGCCGCCCGGACCCGTGCCGGCGACGCCGCCAACGGCCACTCCCGCCGCGACCAGTACCTCATCACCCTGGCCGGGCTGACCACCAGCCACGCCGAGGCGCGTGCCGCGCTGGCGGCGTGGGTCACCGGGGCGGTCTACCTCGACCGCACCGACCTGGCCGAGCGGGCCGCCCGCCACGACGCCGCGTTCGGGCCCGAGCAGCGGGCCCGACTGGCCGCCGTCAAGGCCGCCCTCGATCCACACGGGCGGTTCCGGCACGGCCTGCCGATCGACGCCGGTTGAAACGGGGGCGGGGTCGATCCGGGCGGCGGCCGCTACGGTCGGGGCCCGTGAGCGACGCCATCGCGCCAGACCCCTCGACGGCCGAGCCGGGCGGCAGCGGCCTCGCCGCCGAACAGGCCCGCCGGCTCGCCCGCGTCGCCGACCTACGCGACCGGGGCGTCGAGCCGTATCCGTACCGGTTCGACCGTACGCACACGCTCGCCGAGGTCCGCCGCGCCTGGGGCGAGCTCGAGCCCGGCACCGAAACCGAGGATCGCGTGGCGATCGCCGGGCGGGTGCTGCTCAAGCGCGACACCGGCAAGCTCGTGTTCGCCACCGTGCGCGACCGCGACGACGAAATCCAGCTGTTCGTCTCGCAGGCCGTCGTCGGCGAGGAGGCGTTCGCCGAGATCAAGGCACTCGACCTCGGCGACTGGGTCGGCGTGCACGGCACGGTGATGACCACCCGCAAGGGTGAGCTGTCGGTGAAGGTCACCGAGCTCACGCTGCTCGCCAAGGCGGTACGCCCGCTGCCCGACAAGTGGCACGGCCTCACCGACACCGACACGCGGTTCCGGCAGCGCTACGCCGACCTGATCGTCAACGACGACGCCCGCCGTGTGTTCGCTGTCCGCCACGCCGTCGTGCGCAGCTTCCGTGCGACGTTGCACGACGCCGGGTTCATCGAGGTCGAGACGCCGGTGCTCCACAGCGAGGCCGGCGGCGCCCACGCGCGACCGTTCGTCACTCACCACAACACGCTCGACCTGCGCATGTATCTGCGGATCGCGCTCGAGCTGCACCTCAAGCGGCTGATCGTCGGCGGGATGGAGAAGGTGTTCGAGATCGGGCGGATCTTCCGCAACGAGGGGATCTCCACACGGCACAACCCTGAGTTCACGATGATGGAGCTGTACGAGGCGTTTGCCGACTGGACCGACGTGATGGCGATCACCGAGCGGCTGATCACCCAGGCGGCGATCGACGCCACCGGCAGCTCGGTGATCTCGATCCGCGGCGAGCAGGTCGACCTCGCCGATCCGTGGCCGCGGCTGTCGATGTGCGCGGCCGTGTCCGACGCCACCGGCACCACCGCGCATCCCTCGATGCCCGTCGATGCGGCGCGGGCGCTCGCCCGCGAGCACGGGGCGACGTACGAGCCGTCGTGGGGGTCCGGGCGGATCATCGAGTCGCTGTTCGAGGAGCTCTGCGAGGCGAGCCTCGTGCGCCCCACGTTCGTCACCGGTCACCCGGTGGAGATCAGCCCGCTCGCCCGCGTGTCGCGCGACGACCCGTTCGTCACCGAGCGGTTCGAACTGTTCGTCGACGCCCGCGAGCTCGCCAACGGCTACTCCGAGCTCAACGACCCGGTCGAGCAACGCCTGCGCTTCGAGGACGAGCAGGCCGCCAAGGACGCCGGCGACGCCGAGCGCGGCAGCGTCGACGAGGACTACCTGCGGGCGCTCGAGTACGGCATGCCGCCCACCGGCGGGCTCGGCGTCGGCATCGACCGCGTGGCGATGCTGCTCGCCGGCGTCGACTCGATCAAAGAAGTGATCCTCTTCCCCACCCTGCGACCGGAGGTTTTCTAGATGGCACGGATGGCTTGGGGCGCTGGCCTCACCACGCTGGATGCGGACGGCACCACGCTCGACGCGTGGTTCCGCTGGTTCGGGTGGGGTGAGTGGGGTTCCGACGAGGTGGTCGCCGCGTACCCCGACATCGACACCGACCCCGAACATGGTGGGCTCGGCTTGCGCGACAGCCACGACGAGGTGCGCAACGTCACCGTGCGGCCGATCCGCTTGTCGATCGACGTCGACGCGGCCCCGGCATCGACCGCCGACGCGTACCTTCGGCTGCACCTCCTGTCCGGCCGTCTGGCGGCCCCGCGCACGCTCAACCTCGACGGGATCTTCGGCCAGCTCACCAACGTCGCCTGGACCAACCTCGGCCCGGTTGCGATCGGCGAACTCGACGCGGTGCGCCTGCGCGTGCGCCGCGCCGGTGGCCAGCTGCAGGTGCACGGCGTCGACAAGTTCCCGCGCCTGCTCGACTACGTCGTACCGACCGGTGTGCGCGTCGCCGACGCCAGCCGGGTGCGGCTCGGCGCACACCTTGCCGAGGGCACCACCGTGATGCACGAGGGGTTCGTCAACTTCAACGCCGGCACGCTCGGCACCTCGATGGTCGAGGGCCGGATCTCGGCCGGTGTCGTCGTCGGCAACGGCTCCGACGTCGGTGGCGGGTCGTCGATCATGGGCACGCTGTCCGGTGGCGGCACGGAAGTGGTCTCGCTCGGCGAGCGCTGCCTGCTCGGCGCCAACGCCGGCATCGGCATCAGCCTCGGCG
>JAEZFY010000332.1 GCA_023417265.1 Actinomycetes bacterium
CAACATCTGGCACACGCACTGGTCGAAGAACCGGCCCGGGCCGGCGCCGCTCGACCCATGGGACGCGCGTTCGCTCGAATGGCTGACCACGAGCCCGCCGAAGGAGCACAACTTCGACGCGGTTCCGGGCGTCGGGCACCTCGACGAGTTCTACCACCGCAAGTACGAAGACCGCGGCACCGACGAACACCACGATTTCGTCCAAGTTGCCACGGCCGAGGAGTTGATCGCTCAGCAGGAAGCGGCTGCCGATCCGCACATCCACCTCCCATCGCCGTCGTACTGGCCGATCCTGCTCGCGTTCGGGATCCCGGTGATGGCGTACGGCGTGATCTACTCGTTCTGGTTGATCCCGGTCGGCGCCGTGATCGTGTTGCTGTCGATGTTCGGCTGGGCGCTCGAACCCCACACCGCCGGACCGGCAGACTTCGATCCGCCCGCCGACGGCCCGGGTACCGAGCTGGAGCTCGCGGGGGGGCCGTCATGAGCGACGCCACGCTGACCGTCGACGGTGGCCACGAGGGCAGCCACGACGCCCACACCGGCTACGCCGCCCCCGGGGGCCACCAGACCTCGACCGGGCTGTCGAACAACAAGCTCGCGATGTGGCTGTTCCTCGGTTCCGAATGTCTTCTGTTCGGCGGCTTGATCTCCACGTATCTGCTCTACCGTGGGCGCCACACCGGCGAGAGCGGCCCCGATCAGCTGTGGGACATCCCGTTCACCTCGGCGTCGTCGTTCGTGCTGTTGATGTCGTCGCTGACGATGGTGCTCGCGGTCACCGCCGCCAAGCGCAAGGACGACCGCAACACGAACCTGTGGCTCACTGTCACCGCTCTGCTGGGGTCGCTGTTCGTGGCCGGCCAGGTGTACGAGTTCACGACCTTCTACAACGAGGGCCTCGGCTACACCACGAGCCTGTTCTCGTCGAGCTTCTACACGCTCACCGGGTTCCACGGCGTGCACGTGTCGGTGGGCGTGATCATGTTGCTCGCCGTGGTCGGCATGATCCTGAAGCAACGCGTGCCGGGCGACAAGGCCGAGGTCGTCGAGATGGTCGGCCTGTACTGGCACTTCGTCGACATCGTCTGGATCCTGATCTTCACGCTCGTCTACCTGATCCCCGCCTGAGGACGATGATGACCACCGACGCAGTCACCGCCACGGAGCACGCCGAGCACACCCACGACGCCGAACACGGCGACCACGGTGCGCACGACGATCACTGGTCCGACCTGAGCTACGTCAAGCTGGCACTCGCCCTGGCGGTGGTCACCGCCGTCGAGGTCGCCCTGAGCTACATGGTCGACGATCTCGGCAAGGCGTTCCTGCCACTCCTGCTGATCCTCATGTTCGTGAAGTTCTTCGCGGTCGTGATGTTCTTCATGCACCTGAAGTTCGACAACAAGCTCTTCAGCCTGATGTTCTACCTCGGTTTAGGTCTGGCGTTTTCGGTGTTCGTCGGAACGCTGATGACGTTCGAATTCTTCAATCCCTGAGGCCGCGGGCCCGGTGTCACAGCCGGTCCGGCGCCGCCCCGACCTAGCCTGCTGATGCGATGCCCGTCGATGTGAATCCCTGGGCCTTCCGGCCCCATCCCGAGGTCTGGCTGCTCGTCGCCTTCCTGGTCGGCGCGTACATCTACATGGTGCGCGTGATCGGTCCGCGCGCCGCCCGGCTTGCCGGCGGGCCGGTGATCGAGCGCCGTCATTGGGTGGCGTTCGGCGTCGGTATGGCCGTGCTGTGGGTTGCCTCCGACTGGCCGTTGCACGACATCAGCGAGGACTACCTGTACTCGGCGCACATGGTGCAGCACATGTTGCTGAGCTACGTGATGCCGCCGCTGGCGCTGCTGGCCACACCGGTGTGGCTGGCGCGCACACTCGTGGGTACCGGTCGGGTCTACGCCGTGGTGCGGTTCTTCAGCAAACCCGTCGTTGCCGGGGTGCTGTTCAACTTCTGCGTGATCATGTTGCACACCCCGGTGCTCGTCAACGTCGCCGTCGACGGTGGCCCAGCGATCCACTACTCGCTGCACATCGTCGTCGTCGCCTCGTCGCTGTTGATGTGGATGCCGGTGTGCGGCCCGCTCCCCGAGTTGCGGATGGGTACCCCCGGGACGATGGTGTATCTCTTCCTCCAGTCGGTCGTACCCACCGTTCCCGCGGGATGGCTGACGTTCGCCGAGTCGGCGATCTACGAGGCGTACGACCGTCCGATCCGGCTGTGGGGACTGTCGGTCACCGACGACCAGCAACTCGCCGGGGCGATCATGAAGACCGTCGGTGGCCTGTACCTCTGGGCGATCGTGATCTACTTGTTCTTCAAGCGCTTCGCCGCGCGAGCTTCCGAAGCGCACGACTACCGCCGCGGCAGCCGGATGCCAGCAGCCGAGATCACCGGCAACGACGACGAGCCGCTGACCACCGCCGACGTCGAGCGAGCCTTTGCCCGCAGCGCACCCCCCTCCTGACCGACCGCAGAAAATCGCCTGAACGGGCACTCGCGCGGTGCTACGTTCCGCGCGCCGTCCGGCCGGGCGGCACGGTCTGGCTAAGGGGATGCGCGCCATGTCGAAGCTCGTACGAATCGCGGCCGCCGCCGCAGCAGTCGTGGGACTTGCCGGATTGACCGGGTCCCCGATCGCCCAGGCCGGGGTACAGCCCGACCTGACCGTGGACATCACCGTGCACGCCGCCCACGCCGACGACGTCTTGGCCGGAATCACCGTGGAGGTGTACACCGACGACGACCCATCGGAGCTGGTGGCAGACCCTGGCTGCGCCACCGGCGCCCCGACCGGGGAGCCAATCGACGCCAGCAGGAGCGATACCTGCGACAACCTCGATCCGGGCTCGTATCTGCTCGGCCTGGCGGGGGTGCCCGAGGGAATGGAGGTGTGGGCGTCCTGCGGAGATCAGGGGCCGTTCGGGTTCTTCCCACAGGCCGTGCTCGATCCGGAGACCGGCTTTTTCATCGAGGGTCCGGCGACGTGCACCGTCACCATTTCGACGACCATTCTCGCCGTCGACAAGGTGGTCGACGGCGGCCCCCAGCCCCCACCGGCGTTCCCGGTGTCGGTCGTTCAAGACGCCACCGAGCTGGCATCCGGCGCTGACCCGGCGCCGAACACGTTCTGCGACACCGACCTCGCCGACTGCGTGCTGCTCAACGTCGATCCCGACTTCGAGTCGGAGGCGCCCGTCGATCTCGTGGA
>JAEZFY010000066.1 GCA_023417265.1 Actinomycetes bacterium
TCGGCGACCACCAACGATCCGCCGGCCGCGATTCCCCCGGTGCGGCAGTCGACCACCACCGACGTGGCCGGCGACTGGAGCCTCGACGGACAGGTCTACGGGCAGACCCGCTACACGTTCGTGGCCGACGGGTTCGCCGAGGGCACCGTCAAGATCACCGTCGATGACGCCGGCGTCTCGGCCGCGGCCGAATCGAACACGGTCGTCACCACCACCGGCCCCGGCGCCTTCGATGTCCAGCTCGCCGACCCCGACCCGCGCGACCTGGTGGGACGCGTCGAACTGCTCACCAACACGCCGCCCGCCGACCTCGACGCGTTCGCGCTCACGGCCACCTCGCCAGGCGGCACGCCGATCACCGCCACCAGCGCGACCTGCGACCGCGATCCCGACGGCGGGCTCGCCGTCACGATCGTGCGCACCGAGGTCACGCCGACCACGCTCGAGTTCACGGTCTGCAACGCCAGCCCCGGCTCGTGGCTGGTCGAGGTCAGCCAACCCGACCATCACGAGTTCTTCGGCGCACCCACGGAGATCGACGAGTTCGTGCCGATCGGCGACGGTGCGTTCACGTTCGCCGACACACCCGAGCTGGTCGAACTCGCCCAGGTCGAGCTGACCTTCCTCGACGTCGCCGGGGCCCCGCTCGGGCTGGTCCCCAACGTCACGCTCACCGACGGTGCCACCACGCTGGCGACGCTGACCCCCGACCCCGACGACGCCCACGTCTTCACGATCGACGACATCCCGGTGCATCCGACCAACCCGGTCGGCGCCGACCGCGTCTACACGCTGCGCGTACAGCTCGACGGCTACGACGCGCCGAACGCGCTCGTCAACGGCGCCCCCTTCGCCGGCGGCGCAACGAGCATCCCCGTCTTCCTGCGGGCCGGGTCGGTGCAGGAGCTCTCGATCGCACTGCCCGAGTACGGCTCGCTCACCGGCGAGCTGTTCGGCCGCGTCACCTACTCCGACAGCGACCCCGACCACCTCGAAGAGCTGGCCCTCACCGACCCGGCGGTGCAACTCACGGTGGTGGCCGTCGAGGACGACGGCGTCACACCGATCCCGGCCACCGTCGACCGTCCCGCCCCGGAACTGATCCTCCCCGGCCCTGGCGACCCGAACCCGAACCGGTTCACCGTGACCGGCCCGCCCGGCTACTACCGCATCGTCGCCAGCCACCCGAACTTCTTCCCGCAAGGCGCCGGCAACGTCTCCGGCGACCCGATCGCCGGCGGCGCCACGTTGCCCGGCGTGTTCCTGATCGAGAACGACGACAACCGGCCCGGCGTGCTCGAGTGGGAGCTCGACGTGCGGACCGGCGTGCTCGACCTCACCGTGGTCGAGGAGCTCGCCGGCGTGCCCGTCGACGGGGCGACCTACCGGCTGACCTACGGCAGCGGTGTGCCGGTGCCGGGCGCCGTCGTCGCCGACGACCCGCTCGTCGCCGGGCACGCCGTCGTCGACGGGCTACTCCCGGGCACCTACCGGCTCGAGGTGCGCCAGTACGACGACCCGGCCGACCCCGGGTCCGAGCAGATCGCGTTCCCGGCGATCGTCACGATCGTGATCGGCGCGAGCACCGAGGGCGCGGTCAACACCGTCACGGTGACCACCCCCTTGCCACCGGTCGAGCCGACCGTCCGCGGCGAGATCGTCGCGCTCAACGGGGCCACCCCGGCAATGCCGATCGCCCTGCCGGCCGACCCGGCGCTGTACACGATCACCGTGACCTACCCGATCCCGGAGGTCGTGGTCGCCACGGGCAGCGGCACGACCGAGGCAACGATCCCACCGAGCGAACTGCTCGACGACGACTGCACGCTCGGCAGCGATCCCGGCGGCGCGCCGCAGGCCGTGTGCACGGCCGACATCGACGTCACCGACTCGGCCGCCGGCGTGGTCCGCTACAAGTTCGACGGCGTGCCGGTGGGCGTGCACGCACTCGAGCTGGCGGCAGCCGACGCGACCGCGCTCGCCAACCTCGGCTACACCACGCCCTCGCCGCTGCCGACGACGCTCACGATCGTGAGCCCCGTCAACGACGGTGGCAATGCCGCGCCGACGTTCACGTTCAGCTCGGCCGGCAAGTCGGTGAGCGTCAAACTCGCCGCCGACGGGGAAACGCTCGACCTGACCGGCGGCACCGCCCAGGTACTGATCGATGGCAGTGCGGTGGCCTATTCGCAGAGCGGAACCACGATCACCCTCAGCTCGCCACTGGCCCCGCGGATCGACCCGTACCTGCTCACGGTCACCGGCGCCGCGCTGCACGCCGACCTCACCGACGCACCGCTCGACGTCGACGTCAGCGCGTCACCCACGGCGAGCCTGCAAGCCTTGATGACACCGACCAAGGCACGGATCACCGGGCCGGTGGGACAGTGCAGCGCGGCCGGCTCCTGTGCGGGTCTCGCCGCAGGCGGGCTCGTCGAGCTGCTCACCTCGGCCACCGCCTCGACGCCCGAGCAGTCGCTCACCGGCGCGCGGACGGAGTACCGGTTCGATGTCGACCCGGGCGCCTACTGGGTGCGCGTGTCGCAGACCGACCACGCCACCGAGACCGTTCCGGTCAGCCCCGCCGCTACCGCCGGGCGCCAGTCGACGCTGACCGCGATCAACGTCGACAAGCTCGCCAAGGTGGTCGTCAACATCCCGAACGGCACGTCGCTCACCGCCCCGGCGATCACGCTCCGCCCGACCGCCGGCGGGGCCGACCTCGCTCCCACGGGTGCCACCACGGGCGGCGGCGGGGGCACCGCTCCGCAGGCGACGTTCATCGTCGCCCCCGGCGACTACGACGTGGTCGTCACGGGCGGCAACTACGCAGCGACCGTGATCGACCATCCCAGCTCGAACCTCGCGATCGGGGCCGACACGTCGTGGCAGGTGTCGATCCCACGCCGGATCACGATCCCGGTCGGGGGCACCGGCGCCGACCAGGTCACCGTGCGCCTGTTCCTGGCCGGCGACAACCTGATGACCACCCCGCTCCCTGCGCCGCGCACCTCGGAAACGAGACCGGCCGCGACGCCCTTCGTCTTCACGATCGCCGCCACCGAGTCCTGGGCGGGCCAGCCCCTGAAGGCGCAGATCACGGCGAACGGCTACCGCACCAAGGTCGTCGATCTGCCGTTCGCGCTCCAGACCACGGTCCCGACGGTCGCCCTGTCGGCGAACGTGCAGCTCAGCGGCACGATCACGTCGGCCGAGACCGACACCAACGAGAGCGGCGCCGGAGCGATCGTCAAGGCGACGAGCGGCAGCACCGAGATCGCCGGCACCGTGGCCAATGGGATCTACACGATCAACGGACTCAGCAACAACGCCGACGGCTCGCCGCGTTCGTGGGTGGTCACCTACGAGAAGCCCGGCGTCGGTACGGCGACCACGACGGCGATCAGCGTCAGTGATTCGAACGTCGTCGCCAGCCCGAACCTGACGGTGACGCCTCGGCTCTACGACGTGACCGTCGCCGTGACGGCCGGAGGCAGCCCGCTCAGCGGGGCCACGGTGACGATCGGCGGGCAGCTCGCGGTCGAGAGCGCGACCGCTGGAACGTACGTGCGTGCCGACGTGCCGGAGACCTTCTCACTCGCGTGGTCGGTGTCGAAGGACGGCACTGCGTACACCTCGGCGAGCGGCACGACCACGCTCACCGGTGACCTCACGCTGCCGGCCGTGGCCCTGACATCGCGCACGGTCACGATGACGGTCACCGCGGCGGGTACCCCCGTGACCAGCGGCGTCACGTTCACGATGTGCATCCCGGGCCCCGGAGCCAGTTGTACCGCGGCAACGATGCCGACGGTGAGTGGGGGCACCGGCGGTGTCTACACCTTCATCGCCCCGGCCCCGACCGGCGCCGGCGTGACCTACCGGGTGACGGCCGCCACCGGCTCGGGCGCTTCGGCAGTCGACGACGCCAAGACGTTCACGGTGCCGACCGGCCCCGGCGTGCCGACGCCGACCAGCCTCACCTTCGCACTGAGCTGAACCGACCGGCCGACCCGCGCGGCGCGACGGTGGCGTCAGCCGATCACGACGGCGGCGACCACGGCGGCGGTCAACACGCCGGCGAGGACGAGCCACCACCACCACGGCGTGTGCTTGACCGGCACCGGCGCAGGCGCGACCACCGGTTCGGGCTCCGGTGCGGCGACCACGACCGGCTCCTCCGGCTGGGGGTCGAGGGCAGCCCCGCAGCGCAGGCAGTCGACCGCCCCGAGCGGGTTCAGCTCACCGCACGCCGGGCAGTCCTTCGAGCCGATTCGTTGGCGCCCACCGGCGCCCGGCAGGCGCCGCAGCGCCGTGGCCGCGTTGCCGCCCGGCGTCGTGACGGGAACTGCCGACGGCAGCCAGAACAACGGGTAATCGCAGTGCCGGCAGAACTCGTCGGCCGAGCGGCGGATCGCCGGCAGTTCCGTGACGGTGCCGCATTCGGGGCAGGTGACGTCAGCCAAGGGGGCCTCCCGCAGGTGAGGGGACGGGCGCCGGCAGCTGGCCGGCACGGGGCGCGTCGGTGGGTGGGGCGTCGTCGCCGGGGTGGATCCGACGGCCGGCCACCCACAGGTCGAACGTGACCGTTGCCGGGAGCTCGTCGCGCACGATCCGCACGAGGTCGCCATCCGACAGCCAGCCGGCGCGGGTGAGGTCGACCCGGACGTGCGGCGAGCTGTGCGGCGACTCGCCTTCGGGCCACACCCCACCAGAGTCGACGATCTCGACCTCGCCGCCACCCGACAGCAGTTCGAGCAGCCGCCGCAGCCCACGCTTGGTGCCGCGCCACTGGATGATCTGGCTGTACTCGGTGACGATCGCCCGCTGCAGGCGCCCGTCGAGCGACGAGTCGACCCAGTCGATACCGAGCCAGGCGGCCATCTGGCGCACCATCGGCTCGGGCGCCACGGTGGGGTCGAACGCGTGCGCCAGGGTGTCGATCTGCAGCATCGCCGTGTCGGCGAGGCGCTGGAAGATCGACACGAACCGGAACAGGAAGTCGTCCTCGGCCATCGCCACCGGCAGCTGGTGGGTCAGCCAATCGTCGCGCCTCATCGCACGACTACTTGGTGGTTGGCCGACAGGAACAGCGAGTCGGGGGCCAGTTTGACGAGTTCCTTACCGAAGCCGACGCGCTCGTGGTTGCGCAGGTCGTACTCGAAGAAGAGCACCTCGTCGACGCGCTCGACGCCTTCCACCGCTTCGAGCAGCTGGAACACGAGCGCCGAGTTGAGGTCGGCATCGAACGGCCAGCCGCCACCGTCGGGGCCGCCCGTGATCGGGTTGAGGTACTGGTACAGGGCCCGCATCGCCCGATCCTGCACCAGCGAAGGTGGCCGCCCGGGACGGGCCGACAACAACGCGGCGACCGTGACGCCCTGGTAGAACGGCGTGCCCACCTCGATCCGGCTGCCGAGCACACGGCGGTCGTCGAGGTGCCCGGAGATGTTGGCGATCATGTCGTCGGGCAGGGCGAAGTGATCGAGCTGCAGCGAGTGCGCGGGCTCGCCGATCGACGGCACGACGAGCAGGCGCACCGGGGCGAACTGGTCGTGCGGCGGCAGGCAGCGCACGCGGGCCACGCGCCGGTCGGCCTCCTGGGTGAGCCGCTCGAAGTCGGCCACGGTCACCGCCCGCCCGCCGGTGCGCAGCGTCTGCGGCCCGCGGCGCTTGGCGTTGGCGACCGATTCGGCGTCGACCCCGCCGGTGGCCGAGGTGAGGTTCTCGACCCGCGACACGTAGGGCAGCGTGGTGCGCAGGCCCGTGAGCGTGCCGGCCCCGACGTTGCCGGCCGAGCCGCCGCCCGTGCGGTAGCCGGTCAAGCGCAGCCGCGCGTCCTGAGGCGGCACCGCGCCGTGCTGGCGGAGCGTGCCGTCGGGGTACCGGATCAGCGGTCCGAAGTGGATCTCGCCGGTGGTCGAGTCCCAGATGAAGTGGCGGTCGTTGCGCTTCGAGTCGGCGAAGTCGGTCACCTCGGTCCACGTCTCCACCGAGCCGTCGGCGAGCAGCAACTCGAGCGTCTCGTAGGGCGTGCGGGCCAGCACCGGCGCCCGCGACGATCGGAACACCTGGTCGGGCTTGCCCGTGCTGCGCCCGATGAACTCGGCCTCGACCGGCTCGCTGTGCTCGGCGCGGACGGTGACCCCCACGCTCTCGGCGCGCACCCGGCGCAGCTGCGGCGAGCTCCGGTAGGC
>JAEZFY010000077.1 GCA_023417265.1 Actinomycetes bacterium
GAGCGTGCCCGCCACGCTCCGTAATGCCGGCATCCCCGGGACATGACGACTGCCCTTCGACCTGATTCGCCGCGCCACCGCCGCGGCCTGCGCTGGCCCACGCTGCTCGCGTTCGCCGCCCCGGCGATCGTGCTGTACAGCGTGTTCGTGCTGTACCCGATCCTCCAGGGGGCGCGCTACAGCCTGTACGACTGGAACGGGCTCGAGCCGCTCGACAACTTCATCGGGCTCGACAACTTCACCCGGGCGTTCCGCGACGACGACTTCCGCGACGCGCTGCGCCACAACATCGTCATCGTCGTGCTCTCGCTGGTGATCCAGATCCCGGTCGCACTCGGGCTGGCCACCTTGCTCAACTCGCGCATCAAGGGCCGGGCGGCGATGCGCACGCTGTTCTTCGCTCCGTACGTGTTGTCCGAAGTCGTGACGGCGATCGTGTGGCGCCAGATCCTGCGCCCGAACGGGCTCGTCAACCATCTCCTCGGCTCGGTCGGGCTCGACTCGTGGCAACGGATCTGGATCGACGAACCGAAGTACGTGCTGTGGTCGCTGTTCTTCGTGATCTCGTGGAAGTACTTCGGCTTCCACATGATTCTCCTGCTGGCCGGGCTGCAACAGATTCCGCACTCGCTCCACGAAGCCGCGGCGATCGACGGGGCGAGCGCCTGGCAGCGTTTCCGCTACGTCACCCTGCCGCTGCTGACGCCGACGATCTCGGTGTCGGTGTTCTTGTCGGTGATCGGCGCGCTGCAGCTGTTCGACCTCGTCCAGGTCACCACCAAGGGCGGTCCGATCGGGTCGTCATCGACGATGGCGACGTTCTTGTACGAACGCTTCGGCGACCGCCTGCTCGGCTACGCCAGCGCGGTCTCGGTGATCATCTTCGGGCTCTCGCTGCTCGTGGCGATCCCGTACCAACGCAGCGCCGTGCGCAACGCCAACGAGCCGTCCGGTGGCGGCCTGCGCCGGCTGGCCGTGTTCGGGGTGCTGCTTGCCGTGCTGCTCGGCATCGTCACACCGCGGCTCCTGATCGCGCTCGTCGCGCTTGGCGCGCTGGCACTCGGGATCGGCCAGCTCTACCGTCGCCGCCCCCGCCGGGCCGCCGGCGCACGGGCGCACCGACCCGTGCTCCGGCGGATCCTCCCGTACGTGATCGCGCTCACGGTGCTGGCCCTGATCATCGTGCCGATCCTGTTCGCCGTGTTCGGCGGCTTCCGCACCAACCGCCAGCTGATCGAGGACCCGGCCGGCATGCCCGACCCGTGGGTGTGGGGCAACTATTCGAGCATCCTCCAGAGCGGCACGTTCTGGCGGCAGGTGTTCAACAGCGTCCTGATCGCCGTGCTCACCGTGTCGTTCGTGATCCCGGCCGCGTCGATGGTGGCGTTCGTGCTCGCCCGCTACCGCTTCCGCGGGCGCGAGTCGATGTACGGCGCGTTCACGCTCGGGCTCCTGTTCCCGGTGGCCGTGGCGGTGATCCCGCTGTTCATCGTGCTGCGCCAGATGCACCTACTCGGCAACCCGCTCGGCGTGGCGCTCCCGCAGGCCGCGTTCCAGCTCCCGCTGGCGATCGTGATCATGCGTCCGTTCCTGCAGGCGATCCCCCAGGAGCTCCAGGATGCCGCCGAGATCGACGGCTGTGGGCCGTGGCGCTTCTACTGGTCGGTGGTGCTGCCGCTGTCGCGACCGGTGCTGTCGACGGTGGCGGTGATCGCGCTCGTCGCCAGCTGGAACGCGTTCCTCCTGCCGCTGCTCGTGCTCACCGACGACTCGTGGAACACGCTCCCGCTCGGCGTCAGCTCGATCTCGCAGCAATGGTCCACCGACTACTCGCGGGTGCTTGCCTACACCGTGTTGTCGATGGTGCCGGCACTGATCTTCTACGCCCTCGCCGAACGCCAGATCGTCGGCGGCCTCACCGCCGGCGCCGTCAAGGAATAGCCCCACCCGCTCACGCTCACCGGGAACCACATGACCGCCGCCACCCCCGCCTATCTCGATCCCAGCGCTGGAATCGACGACCGCGTCGCCGATCTGCTCGGACGGATGACGATCGACGACAAGCTCGGCCAGCTCGGCAGCGCATGGGTGTTCCAGCTCGCCGGAGCCGCCGGGCTCGACGTGCCCCGGGCGGCACCGTTGCTCGCCCACGGCATCGGCCACATCACGCGCATCAGCGGCGCCAGCTCGCTCGGCGCGGCGGCCGCCGCCGAGCTCGCCAATGCGATCCAGCAACACCTGCGCGACCACACCACGCTCGGCGTCCCGGCGCTCGTGCACGAGGAGATCTGCTCCGGGCTGATGGCCCGCGAGGCGACCGCGTACGCCCAAGCGCTGGGCGTCGCCGCCACGTGGCGCCCCGAACACAACCGGGCGATCGCCGACTCGATCCGCCTGCAGATGCGCGCGATCGGCGCCCACCAGGGGCTCTCACCGGTACTCGACATCTGCCGCGACCCGCGGTGGGGGCGCCTCGAAGAGACCTACGGCGAAGACCCCCTGCTCGTCAGCCGGATGGGTGTCGAGTTCGTGCGCGGGTTGCAGGGGGCGACCCTCGACGATGGTGTGATCGCCACGCTCAAGCACTTCGTCGGTTACGGCGCCTCCGAGGGCGGGATGAACTGGGCGCCGGCGCACCTGCCCGAACGCGAGCTGCGCGACGTCTACTTGCGCCCGTTCGAGGCCGCCGTGCGCGAGGCCGCCGCGGCGTCGGTCATGAACGCCTATCACGAGCTCGACGGCGTGCCCTGTGGCGCCAGCCGGTGGTTGCTCACCGACGTGCTGCGCACCGAGTGGGGCTTTGCCGGTGTGGTCGTCGCCGACTACTTCGCCGTCAACCAGCTCGACGTCTACCACCACGTCGCCACGTCGCCCGAGGAGGCCGCGGCGATGGCGCTGCGCGCCGGGCTCGACGTCGAGCTGCCGATGACCGACTGCTACGCCGAGCCGCTCAAGCGGGCGCTCGAGCGTGGCCTCCTGACACCGGACGAGCTCGACACCGCGGTCGCCCGGGCGTTGCGCGCCAAGTTCCAACTCGGCTTGTTCGAGCAGCCGTTCGTCGATCCGGGTGCCGTGGCGGTGCACACCCGCACCCCCGAGCAACTCCGCCTGGCCCGCGAGGTCGCAGCCGACTCGCTCGTGCTGCTGCGCAACGAGGGCGTGCTCCCGCTCGCCGCCCCGCAACGCGTCGCCGTGCTCGGGCCGAGCGCGGCGAGCGCCCGCAACATGCTCGGCGACTACAGCTACCTCGCCCACGTCGAATCGCTCCTGGAGGTGCTCAAGAGCGGCAACAACGTGTTCGCCATGCCGCTCGAGCACGGCGCCGACGTCGACGAGGAGCTCGACTTGGCCCACGTCGGCAACGTGCTCGACGAGTTGACCGCCCGGCTGCCCGACGCCACGATCACGCACGCCGTAGGGTGTGACGTCAACACCGACCACCGCGCCGGCTGCGCGGCGGCGGGGGCCGCGGCGGGGGCGGCCGACGTGGCCGTGGTGGTCGTCGGCGACAAGGCCGGGCTGACCGTCGACGCGACCTCGGGCGAAAGCCGCGACGTCGCCCACCTCACGCTGCCCGGCGTGCAGGAAGACCTCGTCCAAGCCGTCGCTGCCACCGGCACCCCCGTGGTACTCGTGATCGTCGGGGGGCGGCCGATGGGTTCGCCCGCCCTGCACACCGCCTGCGCGGCCGTGCTGATGGCGTGGCTGCCCGGCGAGCAGGGAGCCGCGGCGATCGCCGATGCGCTCGTCGGCGCCGTCAGCCCGGGCGGGAAGCTCCCGGTCACGTGGCCGCGCAGCTCGGGCCAGATCCCCGTGTTCTACGCCCACAAGGTGTCGGGTGGGCGCTCGCACTGGAAGGGCGCCTACGTCGACGAGTCGAACGAACCGCTCTACCCGTTCGGGTTCGGGCTCAGCTACTCGACGTTCGCGCTCAGCGACGTCGCCGTGTCGCCCGGCGAGCTGGGCGCCGACGACCCGGCGGCCGGGGCCGTCGTGCGGGCGCGGCTCACCAACACCGGCGCGGTTGCCGCTGACGAGGTGGTGCAGCTCTACTCGCGCGACCCGGTCGCCTCGATCACGCGTCCCGTGCGCGAACTGCAGGCGTTTGTCCGGGTGGCGCTGGCGCCCGGCGAGAGCGCCGACGTCGAGTTCGCCGTGCCACTGGCTGCGCTCGGGTTCACCGGGCACGACATGCGCTACGTCGTCGAGCCCGGCGACATCGAATGGTTCGTCGGCACGTCGGCCACCGACGTCACGGAGGCCGGTCGCACGACCGTCGTCGGCACGCCATCCGGCGAGCTTGTGCGGGTGAGCGAGTTCACGGCGCGGACCACCGCGGTTGCGTCCGCCGGCACGGCGACGTAGTTTGTTCATAACATCTACAAATAGGTGACGATCTCCAACGAGGTGACAGGGGGTGCCCGAATGGGCGAGTTCTTCGACACGGTCGGCCCGATCCGCTACGCCGGACCGGACAGCGACGATCCATTCACGTTCCGCTGGTACGACGCCGACCGCGTCGTCGCCGGGCGGACGATGGCCGAGCACCTGCGCTTCGGCGTGTGCTACTGGCACTCGTTCACGTGGGACGGCTTCGACATCTTCGGGGCCGGCACGCTCGACCGGCCCTGGCACCCGAGCCAGGACCCGACGCTCGACCCGATGGCGGCGGCGAAGATGAAGATGGAGGCCGCGTTCGAGTTCTTCGAGAAGCTCGGCGCCCCGTTCTTCTCGTTCCACGACATCGACATCGCCCCCGACGGGGCGACGTTCGCCGAGACGGCCCGCAACTTCGACGAGATGGTCGACGTGGCCGCCGGGCACATGGAACGCACCGGCACCAAGCTCCTGTGGGGCACCACCAACGCCTTCTCGCACCCGCGCTTCATGGCCGGGGCGGCCACCAACCCCGACCCCGAGGTGTTCAAGTACGCCGCCGCCCAGGTCGCCCACTGCCTGTCGGCGACGCACCGCCTCGGTGGCGCCAACTACGTGTTGTGGGGTGGCCGCGAGGGCTACGACACGCTGCTGCACACCGACATGCAGCGCGACCTCGACCAGTTCGGCCGCTTCCTCAACATGGTCGTCGAGCACAAGTACGCGATCGGGTTCGAGGGCACGCTGCTGATCGAACCCAAGCCGATGGAGCCCACCAAGCACCAGTACGACTACGACGTCGCCACCGTGTTCGGGTTCCTGCAGAAGTACGGCCTCGAGCACGAGATCAAGGTCAACATCGAGGTCAACCACGCCACGCTGTCGGGGCACGACTTCCAACACGAGGTCGCCACCGCGGTCAACTGCGGGATCTTCGGCTCGATCGACGCCAACGCCGGCGACGACCGGCTCGGCTGGGACCTCGACCGGTTCCCCGGCTCGGTCGAGGTGATGACGCTCGGCATGCTCGAGATCTTGCGCGGTGGCGGGTTCACCACCGGCGGGATGCTGTTCGACACCAAGCTGCGGCGCCAGTCGATCGCCCGTGACGACTTGTTCATCGGTCACATCGGGGCGATGGACACGCTCGCCCGCTCGCTGCTCGCCGCCGCGGCGCTGATCGAGCAGGGCGAGCTCGACCGCTTCCGCGACGAGCGCTACGCCGGCTGGAACGACGCCCAGGACATCCTCGACGGCAAGGTCACCTTGCAGGAATTGCACGACGAGGTGCTCGAGAAGGGCTTCGAGCCGCAGCCGACGAGCGGCCGTCAGGAGCTGCTCGAAGGCATCGTCGCCAGAGCTATCGAACGGATCCGATGACCCCGTCAACAGCGTCCGGGCCGGTGTCGGGGGGCGGTCGGGGGTGAGCCGGCGGTTGGTGCTCGGCATCGACTCGTCGACCCAGTCGACCAAGGCCGAAGCGCGCGACCTCGCCACCGGCGAGATCGTCGCCAGCGCGGCGGCCAAGCACCCGCCGACCACGCCTCCCGTGTCCGAGCAGGACCCGCGGGCGTGGTGGGATGCGCTCGTCGCCGCGGTCGCCGAACTCGGTGACGCCCGCGGCGACGTGGTCGCTCTGTCGGTCGCCGGCCAGCAGCACGGGCTCGTGCTGCTCGACGCCTACGACGAACCGGTGCGTCCGGCCAAGCTGTGGAACGACACCACCTCGGCGCCGCAGACCGACCGGCTCGTCGCCGAACTCGGCGCCGCGCGCTGGGCGGAGCTGACCGGCAGCGTGCCGGTCCCCTCGTTCACGGTCACCAAGCTGGCGTGGGTCGCCGAGCACGAACCCGATCTCCTGGCGCAGGCCACCCGGGTGATGCTGCCCCACGACTACCTGACCTGGCGCCTCACCGGGAACCATGTCACCGACCGCGGCGACGCCTCCGGCACCGGCTGGTTCGACCCCGTCGGCAACCGTCACCTGCCGGAACTGGTCGAGCTGGCGAGCGCCGGCTGGTCGGGCGCGCTCCCCGACGTGCTGGCGCCCACCGATGCCGCGGGCCCGCTCGCTGCCTCCGCCGCCGGTGCGCTCGGACTCCCAGCCGGTATCCCGGTCGGGCCGGGCACCGGCGACAACGCCGCCGCCGCGCTCGGCCTCGGCC
>JAEZFY010000099.1 GCA_023417265.1 Actinomycetes bacterium
AGCAGGTCAACCCGTCGGTGGTCGAGGAGCTCGTGCCCTCGCTGCTGTCCCTCGGCGAGGTGCAGCGGGTGCTGCAGGGGCTGCTGACCGAGGAGGTCGCGATCCGTGACCTCGGGAGCATCTACGAGGCCCTGACGCTGCGCGCCCGCGTGTCCACCGAGCCCGAGGGCCTGGTCGAGGCCGCGCGCGCCGCGCTCGGCCCGAACGGCGGCGCGGTGCTCGTCGCCGATCTGGCAACGGCAGTCGAGGTCGCCAACCGGTACGCCCCCGAGCACCTGCAGGTCGCCGTCGCCGACGCCGCGGTCGACGCGGTCGTGGAAGGGCTCGTCAACGCCGGCGAGATCCTGATCGGTCAACACACCCCGTTCAGCGCCGCCAATTTCGTGATCGGCTGCCCGGCCGCCTTGCCCACCAGCGGCTACGCCCACGTGGCGTCGGGCGTCACCGCGTCGACGTTCCTCAAGCGCACCGCCGTCGCCCGCGCCGACGCCGCCGCACTCGCGCGGATGACCCCGGCCGTGATCGCGCTCGCCGAGCACGAAGGGTTTCCCGCCCACGCCGGGGCCCTGCGCGACCGCTCCCGCGCCTGACAGCGGGCTGTCATCCGCGGCCGGCCGGCCACCGGCCAGCCCGCGGGTGTGTGACGATTGCGGTACGATCGCTCGGCCGGGTGCCACCGACCGTCTCCATCTCGAGTCCGTCTCGAGTCCATCTCGGAAGGCCGCAATGACCACCATCCTCCTCGTTGAAGACGACGAACGGATCAGCGAGCCGTTGCTGCGTGTGCTCGGCAACGAAGGGTTCCGCACCGTGCATGCCGAGACCGGACACGGTGGCCTGCATCACGTCGCCGCCGACCACCCCGACCTCGTGCTGCTCGACTTGACGCTGCCCGACATCGACGGCCTCGACGTGTGCCGCAAGATCCGCGAGGAGCTGCCCGAGCTCCCGATCATCATGCTCACCGCCCGGGCCGAGGAGATGGACGTGATCGTCGGGCTCGGGGCCGGCGCCGACGACTACGTACCCAAGCCGTTCCGGCTCGCCGAGCTGGTCGCCCGCATCAAAGCCCGCCTGCGGATCGCCGAGGCGTCGAGCAATCTGCCCAAGGAGATCGTCGGGGGGCCGCTGCGGGTCAACACCGAGTCGCGCCGGGCCTACCGCGACGACGTCGAGATCGAACTCACCTCGAAAGAGTTCGACCTGCTCGCCCTACTGATGAGCAAACCCGACGCGACGTTCACCCGCGAGCAGATCATGTCGGCCGTATGGGACGAGAACTACTGGGGTTCCACGCGCACGCTCGACACGCACGTGTCGACCCTGCGCAAGAAGATCGGTGACGACACCGACCCGCCGTCGCTGGTCGTGACGGTTCGCGGGGTCGGGTTCCGCTTCGAGGGATAACCGCCGGGCGCCGCTCGGGAAAGGCATCCTTAGGCGGTGCGTCGGCGGCTCGTCATCTCCACGATCGCGATCGTCATGGTCGTGTTGGGAGCGATGGCAGTACCGGTGGGGTTGATCGTGCGCGACTCCGCGCAACAGCAGCTCGACGCCCGCCTGAGCCAGCAAGCCAGCGTCGCCGCCGCGCGCGTGTCGGCGCAGATGACGCAGAACTCGACACCCAACCACGACGAGCTGACCGAACTGCTCGGCGAGGGTGACTCGCTGCTCGTGGTCGACCCGGCCGGCAACACCGTCGTCGACCTGCGCTCGCCCGAGCAGCGGCACACGAGCACGGTCACCGAGGAGTCCAGCGACGGCTACCGAGCCACGGTGTTCACGAACGTCGACCCGTTCGACGCCGACGTGCGCCGGCAACTCCAAGTGCTTCTGGCGCTGGCCGTCGGCGGCATCCTCGCCGCCGCCGCGCTCGCCGCGGTGCAAGGTCACGGTCTCGGGCGCCCGCTCGAGCGGCTTGCCGACCGTGCCGGGCGGATCGGCGAGGGCGACTTCAGCCGGCTCGAGCCGATGCGCACCAACATTCCCGAACTCGACGCGATCGGGGCGGCGCTCGACCGCTCGGCCGAACGGGTCGAGGCGTTGCTGGCAAGCGAGCGCCACTTCACCGCCGACGCGACCCACCAGTTGCGCACCGGCATCGCCGGGATCTCGCTACGCGCCGAAATCCTGTCGACCGACGACGACGCCCACATCGCCAAGGAAGCACAGACGATCCTCGACCAGGCCGACCAGCTCAACCGCACGATCGACGAGTTGTTGGCGCTGGCACGCAACCGCGAGTCGGCCGAACGCGGCGAGTTCGACCTCGTCCAGATCGCCGAGACGCATGCCCGCGAATGGATCCCGGTGTACCAGCAGCACCGCCGCAAGCTGGCCGTGATCGTCACCTCGCCAGCACCTGCGGTGGTGGCGACGAAGGGCCTCGTCGGTCAGGTGCTCGACGTGATGATCGACAACGCCTTGCAGCACGGTGCCGGCGCGGTGACGTTGATGATCCACGGCCCGACCGTGACGGTGATCGACCAGGGCCGCGGGATCAGCCCGGAACAGGTCGCCAAGTTGTTCGACGGGCCGGTCGACCCGGCGGCCCGGCACGGGCGCGGCCTACCGCTCGCCCGGCGGCTCGCCCAGGTCGACGGCGGCAAGCTCGAGGTGGTGCGCGCGAAGCCGCTCAGCTTGCGTCTCACGCTCGTGCCG
>JAEZFY010000173.1 GCA_023417265.1 Actinomycetes bacterium
CTGCGCACCAACTCGAGCGCGTCCCTCCGGAACTTGTCGTTGTACTTGCTTGGACGAGCCATGACGGCTCCCTTCTACACGGGTCGACCCGCGTAATCAGGCGTCCAAGAAACCGGGTCAACATCACATCTCGCCACGATCGATGAGCCCCTCACAACGACAGTTCGAGCCCGTCTTGAGCGGGGAGCGGCGGTGTCGACCCCGTCAGTCCGGGTCGCTTCCACTCGCGATGCGGCCCGGCGAGTTCGGCTTGGCGGGTGTGGGCGGGGCGGTCGATCCAGTCGATGGCGAGGGATTGTTCGAGGAGGTCGCGGGCGGTCTTGTCGGGGGTGGTGCCGAAGAACACTTGGTTGGTCTTGGTGCCGCGGGTCATGCCGGTGTAGAGGGTGCGGACGTCGCCCGGTCCGTCGAGGTAGAGGAGTCCGGCGGTGACGGTGCGGCCTTGGCCGCCGCCCATGGCGGTGCGGGCGTAGCCGAGTTCGACGTGTTCGGCGACGTAGTCGACCGGGAGGTGGACGCGGCCGTTGTCGCCTGTGACGCTGAGTGATCCGTCGCGGTGGATGATGTCGATCGTCCAGGTCGTCCGGTTGCGGACCATGTCACCGCGGTCGGTGATCAGTCGGCGGTCGTTGTGGCGGGTGACGATCTGGTCGCCGCGGAACAGGTGGAAGTCGCCGAGGTCGACGGCGCGGCCGTTGGTGTCGAGTTCGCCGGCGTGTGCCCTGAGGGCTTGGCAGCGTTGGCTGAGTTGGAGGGCGTCCTCGTTGGTTTGGGTCATCAACAGGACGGGTTCGCCGGCTTGGTGGTGTTGCCACCAGTGGCGGACGGTGGCGATCATCATTTGTTCGGGTGTGCCGGCGTGGAGGCGGCCGTGGGCGTCGTAGGTGGCGGCGACGTCGAGGTCGCCGCGGCGCAGCTTGAGGCTGGCGTCGCGTTCCCACGAGTGGTCGAAGCGGTGGACTCGGTCGAGTTCGATCGCCCCGAACGTGTCAACGAACAGTTCGAACATGCCACCGCGGCCGACGGCGGAGAACTGGTGCGGGTCGCCGACCAGTGCGAGCCGCCACTGGCGTGTGGCGGCGAGGTTGACGAGTTGGGCGAGTTGATCGGTCGGCAGCATGCCGGCTTCGTCGACGATCACCGTCGCCCCCGCGGGGAGGTCGTAGCGGTGATCGGGTGGCCGGGTCAGGTGGTGTTCGATCAGCAGCTTGTGGATCGTGTCCGCATCGACACCGGTCTCTGCCGCGAGGATCTGGGCGGCGTTCGCGGATGGGGCGACACCGAACACGGCCCGCCCGTCGGCGCGCAGTTGGTCGACGGCCGGGCGCAGGGCGGTGGTCTTGCCGGTCCCAGCCGGCCCGACCACCAGCACGAGCTCTTCGTCGCCCGCGACCGCGGCGGCGGTTTCGGCCTGGGGGACCGTGAGCGGGACGCGGCTGCGTTCGATCGCGGCGGGTTCGTCGAGGCCACCGGCGGCGAGGGTCCGTTGGGCCCAGTCGATCAGGGCGCGTTCTTGGTCGAGGATCGCCTGGGTCGTGAGCGCGCGGTCCATCGCCGACTCGCTGACCGGTCGGTGGTCGCTCGCTCTGAGCATCGCCCGGTCCGGGACGGGCGGCGAGATGTCCACGCACTGCTCGTAGCCGACTGTGTCGGCGAGCCAGTCCGCCCACGCGGCCACGGCCTGCGCCGTGTCAGCGGTTCCGGTCGGCAGGCTGGCGGCGATCTCGCGGACCAACTCGGCCGGCCGCCACGTCGACTGCTTCTCCGTCAACGACACGACCGCCGACCGAGCGACGACCGGGTTCAGTTCCGGGTCGATCGCCGCCTGTTCGGTGGACCGGCCGATCGCCTCGCCGACGACGTGTGCCGGGTCGAACCCGACCGCGACGGCTTGGGCGCACCACTCGGCGTGCAGCACCTCGCAGTCGACCTGTTTGACCTTGGCGGGGCGGCTGTCGTAGACGGCCTCACGCTCCAACCGCGCTGCCTCGCGGGCAGTAGGTTGGCGGCCCGTCGACTGCTCGAAGCGCTCGAGCTTGTCGATCGTGCGCCGCCGCACCTCAACGGTACGGGCCGAGAACTCCCGCAACAACGCCTCGTCGACTCCGGCGATCTCGCCAATCCCATTCACCGGTGTGTTCCACTCGACCCCCAACCGTGCTGTCAACTCGGCGCGTAGACCGGCGTGATACAACGCCGACAACGTGCGCTGATCGCGTTTGATCGTGCGAGCGTCCAAGGCCAGCCAGCGGCCGTCGGGCGACTTGACCCGATTGGCGATCACCAAATGCGTATGGAGCTGCGGGTCGAGGGCCCGGCTCGTGTGCTGCCGGAACCCCGCCGCCACGATCCCCTGCGCGTCGACAACCGCGACCTCACCACCGATCCGGTAACGGGTGTGGGCGTGGTCCTCGATCCAACCCGCCATCGCCGCCACCGCCGCATCATGAGCGGCCAGCACCTCGCCGCGCACGTACTCGTCACCGAACGCCCACAACAGCGACACGGACTTCGGCGCCGACGCCGTCGCGTCGAAGCCGCGCACCGAGTCGTCGTCATAACGTCGGCCGAGCTGACGGTCCGGCTTCCGCGGGTCGGCGCCGGCCATCAGAGCGAGGAAGTCCTCGTCGCCGACCTCGCCGGACAGGCCGAGCGTGGCCGCGGCGGTCCCGTGCCACACCCCGCGCGGTTCGCCGGACCGGAGGTAGTAGTTCGGGAGCTGTTCCACGTAGTAGGCGCCCGCGTCGGCTCCCTTGAGGGTCGTCACACGCACCGTCATCGCACGCCCCCACACACCCGGCAGCACACCGGGAGGTCCCCCGAGCCCGCGTGCACTCGTCTGTCCAACACATCGATCGGCAGGGAGCAGTGGGACACGGGGGTGGCTCCTGGGGTCAGTCGTCCAGGCCGAACGCGAGCTGCGAGCCGTTGCGGCGAGACGCGCGGCGACGAGTGATCGGAATCGGACTTGGAAGAGGCGCGGGGCTGACTGCTGCGTCGCGTGCGTCGTCGACGGGGGCGTCGGGGATCGGCCACGTGATCGGACCGCCGATGTACTCCTCGAACAGATGACGCGGGACCCGGAGCTGCCCGCCGATCCACATGGCCGGCAGACCCGACGCGCCGTCGGTGTTCACGTACTCGCGGGCCAGTTGATAGGCGGCCGAGCGTCCGATCCGCACGACCCGCGCGGCCTCGACGACCGTCAGCATGTCGGGCGCAGCGCCCGCCGGAGTCGCGCAACGGCGTGTCATGAGTCCTCACCCCTCCAATGACCGCGCACAGCCGCGCGCGTCACGGCGGTTTCTTGAGATCCCACCCACGTGCCGTGATCGCGTAACGCAACACCCGGGCGGACTTCACCGCCGGCGTGGAGCGGCACACCGGTGAGATCGTCGGCTGTCGGCTGGAAGCGCACACCTACCCATGCCCGCCAAGGCAGGGAATTTGTGACGCGGGAGTTGGCCATCACCTACCAACGGGTCGCGAACCCGGAATTGGTGGAAATTTTTTCGGATGGCACGCCACAGGCGCCCGGCCAAGAGGTAGCCGGGGTGACGAGCTCAGGGATCTACACGAGTGGAGTGGGTGGCTCCTCGTCCACTCGAGTTCGACGCCGTAGCGCCTCCTGGGCCGCGCGTGCTTCGAGAAGAAGCTGCCGATTCATCGCCAACGCCTCGACCGTCGCTCGACCGATGGGCGACGTGCCGCGCACCCACACACCATCGAACACGAAGTGGCTCGACCACCGATCGGTCCGGGGGCTGAACAACGTGACGGTGGCGCCGGTCGTTGGATCGGGACCTTCCCGTCGCGCCGCCTTGTGGAGCGAGCAGCCCACACACGCCAGGGCGAGGTTCGACTCCTCGGTCGGACCGCCGGCCACGCGAGGGGTCACGTGGTCGACGTGAAAGGTTGCCTCCTGGCCGGCCTGCGACAGCCCGCAGTACTCGCATTGGCCCTGCGCGCGCTCGACAACGAGGGCTCGCAGCGCCGGCGTGATCGCGGTCGTCACTCGGTGACGCCGAGGAGCTGAGCCCGCATCCGCAAGACGGACAGCAGCTCGGCCATCTCAACGAGACCCTCGGCCTCACGACGCTCGTCAGGCGACAGCGACCCGAGCTCATCCTGACGATCGAGCAACGCGGCCAGCCGCTCGTCGAGGGCGTCGGGCAGCCGCAGTCGTTCCAGCGAGTCAGGCAACTCGATCGTCACGGCGTGGGCCATGGGCAGAAGTGTAATCCGGTCGGTCAGTCGGCGACCGCCGGGGTCCGCGTTGGGAGCCATGTTGGGAGCCATACGGTTCGAATCGGACCAGCACAGGCCAACACAGATCGGCACCGCGGATCGCGAACGTCCACGTAGATCGGCACGAAGCGACACGGGTTGGCACAGGTCGTCACAACAGGACGTCGTTCGGGACGTGGAGGCCGGAGGTTCAAATCCTCTCACCCCGACCA
>JAEZFY010000176.1 GCA_023417265.1 Actinomycetes bacterium
GACGGTGGTGCTGCCGCCCGCGCCGTTGGCGCCGCCGCCGATCCCGGCGCCGAGGTCGCCGCCGGTGGCGGTGACGGTGCCGTCCCACACGATGGTGGTCCCGCCGGCCGCGTTGAAACCGCCGCCGATCCCTGCGCCGTTGGCCCCGCCGGTGGCCGTGAGGGTGCCGCCCGAGATCGTCGTCGTGCCACCTGTGCCGCCGGCCCCGCCGCCGATGCCGGCCGCCCCCGACTCGCCGGTGACGGTGACGGTGCCGCCGGTGACGGTTGTCGTGCCGCCTGCGCCGGCGTTGCCGCCACCGATGCCAGCCCCACCGTTGGCGCCACCGGTGGCAGTGACGATGCCGCCCGTGATCGTGACGTTGCCACCGTCGCCCTGGATGCCGCCGCCGATGCCTGCGGCGGCGTTGCGGCCGGTGGCCGTGACGGTGCCGCCGGAGATCGTGATCGTGCCGGCGTCCTGGGTGGCCTGGCTGCCGATGCCGGGGCCGTTCGGGTCGTCGCCGCGCGCGAACACGGTGCCGTTACGGATCTCGAGCGCGGCCCCGACCGGTACCTGGATGCCGGCGCCACCGACCGGCCCGACCCCCGCCGCGAAGTCGGCGATCAGGTCGCCGGCGGCGCCCGGCGAGGTGTCGTCGATCGTGAGCGTGGCACCGACCGCGACGGCGATGCTGCTGACGTCGAGGGTGAAGCCGTTGAGGTCGATCACCGCGTTGCAGTCGACCGGTACGGCGAGCTCCTGGACGACGTCGACGGTGAGCTGGACGACCACCGGATCGGCCACGTCGTTGGTGCAGTCGTCGAGCGCAGCGATCTCGGGCCACCCCGCCGCGGCGGCCAGCCCGGCCGGGATCAGGGCGAACACCGCGGCTGCGAGAGCGCTGCTGCCGATCAGTGCCGTCTTGTGGAGTGCGCGCGTGTACACGATGGGTGCCCCCTTCTGTCGTCCGCCCAACCCGCCTGGCCAGGCCGTCGCGACCGTAGCAACCACTCTGCGAGGTCGGCGAACCACGCTCGCTCACGGCCCGTCGGCGTACTGGCCATGCCAGGCACTCGCGGCGGGCGCGACGAAGCGTCCGCGTGGACGTGCCGTTGACGACACCTGACGGGTTGGTGGGGTTGCGCGACAATCTCGGTCCATGACGCGCGCCTGGGTCGCCGATCCGCTTCCCGGCACGCCTTCCGACGAGGACGCCGCGGCGCCCACGCCCGACTTGTGGTTGGCGCTCGTGGCGGGGCACAGCGTGTGGGCTGACGGCGAGCATCTGCCGGGGCCGCGCGAGCGGGTGGCGTCGGCGTTCGCGCTCGGTGGGGTGGCGGCGTGCGCGGCGTTGGCGTGGACGGGCATGCGCTTGCAGAACCGCTCGTGGCCGTGGCAGGCCGAGTCGGCGCACGACGTGTGGCGGGTGGTCGCCGTGGCGGCGGTGCTCGCGGTGGCGGTGGGATTCGGTGTGTACCAGGCCCGGATCGTGTTCGGCCGCCCGATCAAGCCGGCCCCGTTCTGGCGCAGTGTCGTGTGGCGGGGTGCCTGCTTCACGGCGTTGGTGGTGGGGTTGGTGGCGTGCGCACCGCTGGGCGGGATCGGTGCGGGGGTGACGGTCGGGTTGCTGGCGGGCGCCGATCTGATGTTGTCGTTCTGGGCGCTCGGCACGGTGCCGGCTCCGACCGAGTTGGTGCGCAAGTTCCTCATCAGCCCGGTGCACCTCGGGGTGGTGGGGGCCGGGGTGGCGGTGGTGGTCGCGGGGTCGGGGCCATCGGCGTGGTCCGAGTTCGCCGTGTATCTGGCGGTGCTGGTGGCGTTGGCGGCGACGCTGTTGGCGATGCGTGTGCTCGGGGTGTTGGCGGCCCATTTCGAGTCGCAGTACGAGTTCCACCGGGCCGAGGTGGCGGCCACCGAGCGCGCCCGCCGGGCGCACTGGTTGCACGACGACGTGCTCAGCGAGGTGCGCTTGGCGAGCTTGCGGATCACGGCCGGGTCGGCGACGCCCGAACAGATCAACGCCGAGCTGCTCGATCTCGATCACCGGCTGCGCCTGCGCCAGCTCGACGAGATGATCCGCGGGGCGACGCCGCCGATCTACGAGGTGCTCCAGCCGCACCTGCGCCGGGCGCAGAGCTTGGGTGTCCGGTTGGGGCGGGTGCCGACCCACGAGGTCACCGGGGTGACGATCGAGGAGCACGAGGCGTGCTTGTTGAACCGGGTGCTGTCGCTGTTGACGTCGAACGCGATCAACGCCGGGGCCACCGAACTGAGCGTCGAGCTGCATCTACCCGACGGCGCCCTGTACGTGGTGGTGAGCGACGACGCCGGCGGGTTCGACCTGGCGAGCGTGCCGCAGGGGCGCGGCTTGCACCGGCTGATGACCGAGCTCGGGCCCGATGCGGTGGTGCGGGCCGACACGCCGGACGGGTCGATGATGATCGTGCGCATGCCGCGCAACGGCCCGGCGGCGGGCACGCCGGCGAGCGACGCGCTCGCCCGGCCCACCCGGCAGGCGTTGGCGTGACCCGCATCCTGCTGGTCGAGGACACGGCCAGCTTGGCCGAGTTGTTCGCCGAGGCGATCGAGCGCCGCCTCGGTCACGCGGTGACGGTGTGCATCGCCGTCGAGGACGTCGAGTTGGCGTTGCCGAAGGGTCCGTTCGAGTTGGCGGTGGTCGACTTGTCGTTCTCGCACGAGTTGGCGACGGGCCTCGATGCGCTGGCAGAGATCCATGCCGCCTCGCCGTCGACGATCCTGGCGATCATGACCCAGGGCGACGGTCACGTGGCCGGGGTGTTGCGCGACGCGTGGGACCTGTTGCCGATCGCGACGGTGATCTCGAAGACGGCGCCGGTCGACTACCAGCTGAACATGATCACCGAGGTGCTCGAGAAGGGTTCGTCGCCGGTCGATCCGGCGATCCAGCCGTTGCTGCCGGCGCGCCGCAACCCGCAGCGCCGCGAGCGCTTCGGTCGGTTGATCCAGCATCAGGGCCACGCCAAGGTGTGGCAGGTGTTGATGGATGTCAGCGTCGAGGCGACCTACAAGCATCTGGCCGACACGAGCGGGTTGAAGCTCAATACCGTGAAGAACTACCGCACGCAGTTGTTGCCGGAGCTGCGCGTGCACGGGCTCACCGATCCGACGTTGCGCGAGATGCAGGACTTCGCCTGGCGTTGCCGGGCGTTCTTGCGTCCGTACGTCGACGCGTCGCTCGGCAATCGTTCGGCGTGAGCCGTTCGTCGCGGCGGCGCCAGGTCGCCCGGGGGCTGGGCGGGTTGTTCGTCGGCTTCGGGGCGGCGTTGTTGGCGATCACGGTGATCGAGGCGATCGACGAGGAGCGGCCGGTGGAGCAGCTCGGCAGCCTCGACATGGAGGGTTACTGCTCCCGCGACAATCCGCGGGCGACGGCGATGGTGCTCGTGTCCGATGCGCACGGCTGGCAGTGCGTCGGCCCGGAGGCGGGTGTCCCGCGGGTGGTCCCGATCGACACCGACGCGGTGTGCCGCTGGCAGTACGGCGATGACGCCCGGGCGGTGCTCGTCAATCCGGCCGACACGGTCGGCTGGGCGTGCGTGCGCGGCGGCGACTAGGGCAGCGGGTCGTTACGGCGCCGGTCTACGGCGTGCCGACGAGTTGGTCGTACTTGCGGAGCCAGTCGAGTGCCAACGCTTCGTACTTGCGCAGCTCGCTGACGGGGTCGCTGCCGGCGTCGATCGGGTAGGCGACGGCCAGTTCGAGCTGGCGTTGCACCTCGGGTTCGAAGCCGATCTGCCAGCTCGCCGCGTCGTCGGCGCGCACGGCGACGGCGACGTCGTAGGGCACTTTGCGTTCCGGGTGTTCGGCCCACGCTTGCTGCACGACCGGGGTGGCTGCGGCGGCAGGGGAGGTGGGCACGTAGCCGGTGGCGGCGGCCAGTCCGCCGACGCCTTCGGGGCGCACGAGCCATTCGAGCAGCTGCCACGCCGCGGCGGCTTGTTCCGGATCGTCGCGGTCGACCAGCCACCACGCCCCACCGCCGACCTGGCCGCCCAAGGGTGGCGGCTCGGCGTCCATCCCGGCCGGCATCGGGGCGGCGCCGATGGCGATGTCGTCGTAGCCGGCGGCGTCGAGGAACGCTTGCGCGTCGCCGAGCGCGGCCGACGTGTGGAACGTCATGCCGGTCGGCCGCTCGCGGTCGACGAGGGCGAGCAGGTCGTCGGTGCCGTTGGGGTTGTCGAGTTGCCAGAGCACGCGCCCGTCGGCTTCGCGGGTGTGCAGTTCGGTGAGCAGTTCGACGACGCCGGGTTGTTCGAACTCGATCGATTCGATCGGTTCGCCGGTGCGCCCGTTGGCAGGTTCGATGACGATGCGTCCTTCGCGGGCGGCGGTCTGGGCGATCAGCCAGTTGGCGGAGCGGTCGTAGAGCGCCAGCCCGGAGGCGACTTCGCCGGAGCTGACGAGCGTGTCGATCGTGGCGAGCAGTTCGGGGAACGTGGCGGGCGGGTCGTCGGGGTCGAGCCCGGCGGCGATCCAGCGGTTGCGGTCGTACAGCGTGACGGGGACGCTGACGTTGTAGGGGACGGCGCGCAGCGTGCCGGCGACGGTGTAGTGGAAGCGCATGCCCTCGTGGATGTCGGCGATAGCGGGTGGTGGGTCGTCGCCGGTGCAGTCGGCGGGTTCGAGGAAGACGTCCGAGTCGGCGTGCAGGCGGACTGCCCCGCTGGGCCCCATCAGCAGGTCGGGTCGTTCGGCGGGGGGCAGTTCGGCGATCCGGGCGAGCACCTCGTCGGGCCGCCCGGACGGCTGGAACAGTTCGGTGGTGACGCCGGGGTGGGCGGCGGCGAACGCCTCGAGTTCGGCGGCGAGGTAGGCGGGGGCGATGTCGCCGCCGAG
>JAEZFY010000227.1 GCA_023417265.1 Actinomycetes bacterium
GTCGAGGTGTATCGGATCGGTGCGGCGCGAGCCGACCCGCGCCCGCTGTTCGCCGCCGCCGCGGCGGCCGGCGCCCGTCGCGTGCTGGCCGTGTCGGACCTCGCCGATCCGGGGGCGACCGAGCGAGCGGTTCACGAGCTCGTCGTGCTGGCCGCCGAGCACGGGCTCGTGCGCGGCGTGGAGTACATGGCGGGGACCACGCCGGCGACCCCCGCCGCGGCCGTCGAGCTGGCGCAGCGCACCGGCTGCTCGGTGGTGGTCGACCTGCTCCACCACGTGCGCGTCGGGGCCGGCGTGGCCGAGCTCGACGCGGTCGTCGCATCCGGCACACTCGGGTGGGTGCAGCTGTGCGACGGGCCGGCGGCGAGGCCGCCCGATGCAGCTGCGCTGCTGCGCGAAGCTCGTCATCAGCGTCTGCCTCCGGGTGCCGGTGAGCTGCCCCTCACGGCGTTGCTCGCGCGGCTGCCACACGACACGCCGATCGCCGTCGAGGTGCAGAGCGATGCCCTGTCGCCGTACGGAGCGGTGGAACGGGCGCGCCTGTTGCGAGCCGCGGCCGACGCCGTGCTCGCCGAGCTGCCCGGCACGGTGGCCTGAGCCGGCGCCACCTATGCCGTCTGATCGGTCGCGGGCGCGCCGAGCAGCACGGGGTAGCGACCGAAGTAGGGCCGCGTGGTGGACGGGTCCATCACCGGCGGGTCGTCGGGGTCGGGGCGCACGTGATGGTCGAACATCACCTGCACCGCCTCGGGTACGAGCCCGAACAGGTGCTCGTCGAGCGTGTCATCGGGCGTGAACATCAGGCCGGCGGCGAGGTCCTGGCCGATGCACGCGTGCATGCCGAGCCCGAACGACAGCCCCCACGCGGGCACCCGCTCGGGGAGCTGGCGGTGTGGGTTGAAGTCGGCCGCGTCCGGGCCGAACACGGACGTGTCGCGGTTGACCGTGGCGAGATCGATCACGACCTTGGCGCCCTTCGGGATCTGCGTGCCGGTACTCAGCTCGATGTCGGCGAGCGCCCACCGCATCGCCGTCGGCGAGGACGGCTGGAGGCGCACCGTCTCGTGCGTGCAGCGCTGGACGAACAGGCGGTCGGTGCACGCCAGCTCGGCGTCTTCGGGGTGCTCGGCGAGCCACGTGAAGATGTAGTGGAGCACGCGCGTGAACGCGGTGGCCGACGTGTGCGCCCCGGCGAGCAGATAGAAGGCAACCTCGCGGACGATCACGTCGTGGGGGAGGTGGAGTGCGTCCTCGTTGGCGAGCAGCACCGAGAGCACGTCGCGGGGCAGCTCGGCACCGGCATCGAGCAGCGCCTGACGGCGGGCGATCGATGGCGTCACGAACTCCTCGTCGAAGCGCTCCAGCTCGCCGGCGATCTCGGCCGACTTGGCGGCGCGGTCGCCGGTGGAGTGGCCGAGCGTGGCGCCCTCGATGAACAACATCAGGTAGCGGTAGAGGTGGCGGGTCTCCTCGGGGGTGCCGAGCGGGCGATCGACGCCGGCCGTCAGGGCGGCCAGGTTCATCATCATGCGGTGCCCGAGATCGACCAGCTCGGCCCGCCCGGCGGCGAGCTCGGGCGCGAGCGTCTCGGCGATGATCGGCGGGAACAGCTCGCGCTCGTAGAGATCGAACGTGTCGCGGCGGAAGAGCCGGTTCTCGAGGCGTCGCCGGTCGCGGTGCTCGGCGCCGTGGAGGTTGACGAGCACGTCGGCCATCACCACCTCTCCGGCGTCGTACAACGCTTGGCGGAGTTCCTTCTGGCGGTAGGCCTCGCGGGCTTCGTGGTAGTCGGTGATCGTGACCACCGGTGGTGCTGTCGTGTCGCTCATCACGACCCCCTTCTCGGTACGCGGACGGCACCCCGGGCGGCGCCGTCAGGCATTCGTGACCCCCAGGCCGAGCCCGCCGTCGACGGTGAGCACGTTGCCGGTGGTCCATTCGGCACGGGCGAGATACTCGACGGCCTCGGCGATCTCGGTGACCGTGCCGAGTCGGCCGAGCGCGTGGGCGGGCGCCAACGACTCGAGCCGCGCCCGCGCGGTGGCGTCGTCGAACAGGCCGGCGCGCTGGTTGATCTCGGTGAACACGCCGCCCGGGCGAACGCACGAGACGCGCACGCCCTGCGGGCCGAGCTCGGCGGCGAGCACCCCGGTGAGGGTTTCCAGGGCGCCTTTGGTGGCGGCGTACGGCGAGGCGCCAGGGAACGCGCGCTGCGAGTGCACCGAGCCCATCAACACCACGGCACCGCGGGTGTCGAGGAGTGCCGGCAGGGCGGCCTGGGTGAGCATCATCGCGGCGACGACGTTGCTGTGAAAGACGTCGAGGAGTTGCTGCTCGTCGAGCGTGGCGAGCGGGCCGCGGTACATGTTGCCGGCGTTGTTGACGAGCACGTCGAGGCGCCCGCCACCGTGGGCCACGGCGGTGGCCACCATCGCCGTTCGGTCGTCGGCGCTCGTCACGTCGCCGACCACCGCCGCGCACGCGGCGCCGACCGACTCGGCGACCGCGGCGATCTTGTCGGCGCGGCGACCCGAGATCGTGACGCGCGCCCCGGCTGCGCAGAAGTGTCGGGCGATGCCCTCGCCGATGCCCGAGCCGCCCCCGGTGACGAGCACCGACATTCCGGTGATCGGCCTCATCGATCGCCTCCGGTGACCCACGTCAACGCCTGCTCGAGCAACTGCTGGTGGTCGGGGTGGGGGAGCGAGGCGCGGTCGTGGCCGAGCGCGTCGTAGACCACGCGCCCGGCGCCGTAGCGGTGCGCCCACAGCACCGGCTGATCGGCGTCGGTGGGGTTGCGCCGGCTGGTGGCGAGGACGACGACCTCGGGGTCGACGGCGAGGTCGCCGTAGATCTCGTCGGTGATCGTGAACATCGGTGCCACGCCGCGCGTCACCGGATGCTCGGCGGCGGCCACGGACACCGTTGCCTGCTGCGGCGGGGGATGCGACGAGACACCCCACTGCCACGCACCGCCGACCACGGCGCCCCACTCCGGCCAGTCGTCGAAGCTGATCGGTGCGGTGTGCACGGCGAGCAGGCCGCCGCCGGCGTGGACGAACCCGCCGAGCGCCGCGCGCGTGGCGGGCGACGGCGAGTAGCCGTGCTCGTCGCGCCACGCGTCGTAGGTATCGCCGAGCATGCGCCACCACAGGCCGTCGAACACGAGCGCATCCGCATCGCCGAGCAGCTCGGCGGCCGTGTCCGGATCGGACGTCATGGTGACGTCGTGGCCGAGCGCGCTGGCGAGGTCGGCCAGTTCGGCGCCGGTGGCGGCGAAGTCGTGGGCGTGCGGCGACCCCCCGGCGAGCACGACCACGGCGCTCATGGACGTCCGTTCTCGGCGGCGCGGAGGCCGACCGAGTCGACGGCCAGCGGGCGCGGCAGGTGGGCGATGATCGAGCCGGTGACGCCGCCGTCGACGGCGATGTTCTGGCCGTGGATGTAGGCGGCCGCGGGGGAGTCGAGGAACAGCACCACCTCGGCGATGTCGCTCGCCTCGCCGAGCCGGCCGAGCGGCACCTTCGACTGGCGGGCCGCGCGCACGGCATCGTCGGCGTAGATCGGCTCGGACATGCCGGCGTCGATCAGGCCCGGGGCGACGGCATTGACGCGGATGCCGGCCGGCCCCCACTCGAGTGCCATCTGCGAGGTCAGCAGGGCCACGGCGGCCTTGGACGGGCCGTAGGCGCCCGAGTTGGGCCCGGCGGCGAGCCCGTTCATCGAGGTCACGTTGACGACGCAGCCGGTGCGGCCGGTGGCGATCCAACGCCGGGCCGCGGCCCGGGCGACGACGTACGTGCCGATCAGGTTGACCTCGACGACCTTGGCGAAGTCGCTGAGGGGATGCTCGACGAGCGGGCCGAACCGGGCGATGCCGGCGTTGTTGACCACGACGTCGGGCGTGCCGAACTCGTCGAGCACGGCATCGATCGCGGCTTCGTCGGACACCGAAGCGGTGAACCGGGCAACGCTCCCGTTGTGCTCGGCGCGGTCGCCGAAGGCGATGTCGATCACGCCGACGCGGTAGCCGGCGGCCGTCGCCGCGGCGGCGATCGCCGTGCCGAGGCCGCGACCTCCACCGGTCACGATCATCGAACGTTGCCCCTGCATCCCCACCCATCGCCTTCTGTTCTGGCTGCCGTCGGTCCGGCGGGCTCCACCCCGCACCCGCCACTGGTCAACTTCTAGACTCAGTAGTAGTGATAACTCTAACGACGTTTGCCGAGGCTCGCCAGGCGCTGCGCTCGCGTGAGCTCCGCCAAGCGCTCTACGACGCTGGCGAGCGCCTGATGACCGGGGTCATCGTCAACCTCCACGGCGACGCCCACATTGCCCGCCGACGGCTCGAGAACCGGCTCTTCCGGCGCGACACGTTCGCCTGGTACGAGCGTCAGCGGATCCCCGCGATCATCGCCGAGGTGCTCGCCCCGGCGGTCGCCGGCGGCGCCGGCGATCTGTTGCCGTTGGCTCGCCGGACGATGATGACGCTGTCGGTCGACGTCGCCGGCGTCGACGTGCCCGACGCCCGCTTCGACGTCTTCTACGACCTCATGAACCGGCTCGCCAAGGCCTCCACCGTCGCCCACGCGGTCGGCGACCCGGCCACCGTGATCGCCGACGGCGACCACGCCCTCGACACGTTCGCGACCGAGTTCTTCGCCGACTCGCGGGCCCGTCGGCAAGCGCTCGTCGACGCCTACGCGGCGGGCCGGCTCGACGAGTCGGAGCTGCCCCGCGACGTGCTCACGACGCTGCTGCGCAACCAGGACCAGCTCGACCTGAGCGACGCCGAGGTGCTCCGCGAAGTCGCCTACTTCCCGTGGGTGGGCTCGCACTCGACCGCCGCTCAACTGGTCCATTCGATGCACCACCTGCTCGACTGGGTGGCCGAGCGGCCCGCCGACCGCGAGCGCCTGGTGGGTGACACTGCGTTGCGGCAGCGCTTCGTGCACGAGTCGCTGCGCTTGCACCCGGCCAGCCCCGTCGCCCTACGGATCGCGACCACCGACGTCGAGCTGGGCACGCGCCACGTCGCCGCAGGGACCACCGTCGTCATCGACATCGAGCACGCCAACCGCGAAGCGAGCGTGTTCGGCGCGGCGCCCGACGAGTTCGACCCGTTCCGCAGGATCGCCGAAGGCGTCGCCCCGTGGGGGCTCAGCTTCGGGCACGGGAGCCACGCCTGCCTCGGCCAGGAGCTGGCCGGAGGGATGGCACCCGACGACGTCCACGAACACCACCTGCTCGGCGCGGTGGCGTTGATGTCCGGCGAAATGCTCGCGGCCGGCGCCCGCCGCGACCCCGCCGACCCACCGGCTCGCGACACGAGCACGACCCGGGTGATGTGGGGTCGCTACCCCGTGGTCTTCGACCCCGAGCTCAGGGTCGCGTCGTGAGCACCGTTCGCGACCGGTCGGGTAACGTCGCCGGCGTGTCGACCGACCAGGCGCAGGAGCTCCTGAAGGGCGCCGGTCTGTCGGGATACGAAGCCAAGGCATACCTCGCCTTGCTCGCCGGCGGTGAGCCGATGAACGGCTACGAGGTGGCCAAGGCATCCGGGGTCCCGCGCAGCACCGTCTACGAGACGCTCGGCAAGCTCGTGGCCCGCGGCGCCGCCTTCGAGGTCAACGGCGACAACGACTCGGTCGCCTACGTGCCGCTCCCGTCGCAGGCGCTGATCGGTCGCTTGCGCCGCCAGACCCAGGACACGATCGCCGGGTTGGAGGCCGTGTTACCCACGATCGGCGCGGCCCTCACCGCTCGCGTCGTGCAACACGTCAACGGTCGGGACGAGATGATCGAACGGGCCAACGACGTGATCGAGAGCGCCCGTCGCACGCTGTGGCTCTCGATCTGGCCGCAAGAGGCGTCAGCGTTCGTGCACGCCGTCGGCGACGCGGTCGCACGCGGCGTCGACGTGTTCACCGTCGCCTACGGCGACGTCGGGGCGATGCCCGGGCGCGTGTACGCGCACTCGTACAGCGCTCCCGAAGTCGTCGAGCAGCGGCTCGAGTGCCGGCTGTCGATCGTGGTCGCCGACCACGAGCAGGCCCTGATCGGCGGCGTGATGCCCACGGCGGTGTGGGGCGTGTGGAGCGACGACCGGGCGGTGTCGTTGCTGGCCGCCGAACACGTGCGCCACGACATCGCCCTCCAGCTCACCGCCGAACACCTCGCCGCAGCCGGGTTGCACGACTTCTGGGCCAGCAACGCCGACCTCGAAGCGCTCCGCGACGCCTCGGCGTTGGCGATGGGCGCCAACCGGCCCGACCTCTGAACGTGGCGGTGCATCCGGCGATCGCCCGGCTGCTCGCCGCGATCGAGTCGCGCGACGTGCGCGCGATCGCCGGGGCGCTGACGCCCCAGGCCACCTGGCAGAACGTGCCCCACGCGGCGGTGGTCGGGCGCGACGCCGTGCTCGGCCTGCTGGCGCCGATCGTCACGTGGTCGCAGGCCGTGCGCTGGGACGTGGTGTCGGCCGCCGAGGCCGACGACACCGGCTGGGTGGAACGGGTCGACCGGTTCTGGATCGACGATGTCGAGTACGCGGTTCGCTGCCACGGGGTCTTCACGTGCACCGGCGACCGCGTCGCGGCCGTGCGCGACTACGTCGATCTGGGCGTGTGGCGGGCGCAGATCGGGCCGGTGCTCGAGCGCCTGCGGGCCCGCCCGGCCGACGTGGTGGTGGCTCGGCACCTTGCCGCGGTGCGCGCCGGCGACGCGGTGGCGATGGCCGCCGACTACGCGCTCGACGCCGAACTCGTGCGCGGCGCCGATGTGTATCGGGGCTGGCGGGCGATCGGCGACTACTTCGCCGGGGTCCCGGCCCGCCTTGCCGGCCGCCGGGTCGTGTTCGCCGAACCGGTCGTCGCCACCGACGGCACGGTCAGTGTGCGCTGGTTGATCGGTTCGACGGGCGGCGTGGACCGCTACACCGTCGTCGCCGGCCGGATCGCCCACCAGACCGTCGAGTTGGAGGGCCCCGACTTCTGATCCCCGGACGTGCCTCGCCCCCGCCTTACTCGGGGTGGTCGATGGCCCAGCGGACGGAGCGGACGATCATCTCGTAGCCGGTGCACCGGCACAGGTTGCCTTCGAGCCCGCTGCGGATCTCGGCGTCGGTGAGCTCGCCTCCCGACTCGGCGATCAGACCGGTGGCCGCCATCAACATGCCCGGCGTGCAGTAGCCGCACTGCAGGCCGTGGCACTGGCGGAACCCCTCCTGCACGGCCGAGAAGCCGTCGTACGGGCCGCTGAGGCCCTCGACGGTGGTGAGCTCGGCGCCGTCGGCCTGGACGGCCAGCACGGTGCAGCTCTTCACCGACTGGCCGTCGAGTAGCACCGTGCAGGCCCCGCAGTTCGACGTGTCGCAGCCGACGTGCGTGCCGGTGAGCCGGACGTGCTCGCGGATGAAGTGCACGAGCAGCGTGCGGGCGTCGACGACGTGGCGCGCCCGGCGCCCGTTGACGGTGACCGTGACGGAAACGTCGCGGGTGGGTGCGTTCACGCGCGGCCTCCTTGCATCAGGGCCCACACCTTCTCGGGTGTGGCCGGCATGTCGACGTGTTCGACGCCGAACGGGGCGAGCGCATCGACGATCGCGTTGATCACCGCGGCGGGGGCCCCGACCGATCCGGACTCGCCGATGCCCTTGGCGCCGAGCGGGTTGTTCGGGCACGGCGTGTCGATCCGGGCGGCGACGAAGTCGGGCAGGTCGGCGGCCGACGGGACGAGGTAGTCGAGCAGGTTGGCGGTGATCGGCTGGCCGGCGTGCGGCTCGTAGACCATCTGCTCGAAGAGCGCCTGGGCGATGCCCTGGGCGACGCCGCCGTGGACCTGGCCTTCGGCGAGGAGCGGGTTGATCACGGTGCCGCAGTCGTCGACGAGCACCATGTCGCGGACCGTGACGGCGCCCGTGTCGCGGTCGATCTCGACCACGCATCCGTAGGCCCCTGACGGGTACGAGAAGTTGGGCGACTCTTGGAAGAGCCGCTCTTCGAGCGATCCGGCTTGCAGCTCGGGCGGTAGGGCGAGCGGTTGGAACGATGCCCACGCGACCTCGGACCAGCCGACCTTCTTGCCGGGCGAGCCGCGCACGTTGAAGGCGTCGTCGCTGACCTCGATGTCGTACTCGCTCGCCTCGAGCAGGTGGGCGGCGATCTTCACCGCCCGGGTGAGCACGCGCTGGGAGGCCACCTTGACAGCCGAGCCGCTGGTGGGGACACCGCGCGAGCCCATGGTGCCGATGCCCTGCAGGACGGTCGCGGTGTCGCCGGTGCGCACCGAGATGCGGTCGAACGAGATGCCCAGTTCGTCGGAGGCGATCTGGGCGAACACGGTTTCGTGGCCTTGCCCGTGCGGTGACGAGCCGGCGAACACGACCGCCGAGCCGTCGGGTTGGATGCGCACCTGGGCCGACTCCCATGAGGCGAGGTGCCCGAACCCTTCGAGCGAGCCGTTCGGGCCGAACCCGGCGATCTCGAGCCAGCACGACAAGCCGATGCCGAGCAGCGGTTGCGTGGGGTCGTCCCGGCGGGCGGCCTGCTCGGCGCGGATGCCGTCGTAGTCGAGCAGGCGCAGGCACTCGGTGAGCGCGGCGGGGAAGTCGGCCGAGTCGTAGACGACCGCCTCGTTATGGGTCTCGTACGGGAACGCCGAGGGGGGGATGAAGTTGCGGCGGCGCACCTCGGCCGGGTCGAGTCCAGTCCGGCGGGCGACGAGATCGACGACCCGCTCGACCGAGTAGGCGGCCTCGGGGCGGCCGGCCCCGCGGTAGGCGGCGACCGGGGTGGTGTTGGTGACGACCGTGCGGAAGCTGGTGCGCACGTCGGCGATCCGGTAGGCGCCGGCGGCCATCCATGTGGTCAGCACCGGGAGCCCGAGTCCGGTGGGGTCGGGGTAGGCGCCGAGGTTCTGGGTGACCACCATGCGCAGCGCCTTGATGCGCCCGTCGCGGTCGAAGCCGACGTCGAGTTCGTGCTCCTGGTCGCGCCCGTGGGACATCTGCAGCATCGCTTCGCTGCGTGTCTGGGCGAACTTGACCGGCCGCTTGAGCAGGCGCGCGAGCACCGGCGCGACGAACAGCTCGGGGTACCACACGATCTTCGACCCGAAGCCGCCGCCGACGTCGGGGGCGATCACGCGGCAGTGCGTCTGCGGCACGTCGAGCCACGTGGCGAGGTAGTTGCGGAGGTGGTGTGGCGCCTGGAACGTGGCCCACATCGTGAGCCCGTCGGGGGTCCAGTGGGCGAGGCAGGCGAGCGGCTCGATGGGCACTGGGACGCAGCGCTGGTTGACCACCCGCAGGTGGGCGCGCAGGTCGCACTTGTCGAGCTCGCGTTCGAGGTCGTCGAGCATCGGCACCGACGTGGCGACGTTGGAGCCGTGGCGCGGATGAATCGGGGCCGCGTCGGCGGCGGTCGCCGCAGCGATCGTGGTCATCGCCGCCAGCGGCTCGTAGTCGACGACGACCGCCTGCGCCGCGTCGGCCGCGACGTAGCGGTCCTCGGCGACGACGATCGCCACCGGCTCGCCGACGAACCGCACGGTGTTGCGGGCGAGCACGGGGCGCTCGAGGTCCGGCAGGCCGCCGGGCAGGTCGGGGTACTCGCTGAAGTCGTGGGCGGTGTAGACGCCGAGCACGCCTTCGATCGCCAGCGCCGCGCGGACGTCGATCGACACGATCTCGGCGTGCGCTTCGGTGGACGTCACGAACGACGCGAACACGGTGCCCGTGGGAGCCAGATCGTCGACGAACTGGCCGGCCCCGGTGAGCAGGCGCGGGTCTTCCTTGCGCAGCACCCGCGCCCCGACCAGGCTCATCGCCGGTCCTCGTGGCGGCGTGCGCCCGGCATGTCGTTCGACGTCATCGTCTCGCTCCCCTCGCTACGTCATTCCGGCTTGAGGTGGTGGCCCTCGGTGTCGCTGGGGTCGAACCACCATTCCTCGGCGTTGCGCTTGGACTGCTCGTTGGCAAGGCGGCCCCACCCGAGCAGGCGGCCGAGGAAGTACTCGGGCCCGCTCTCCTCGCGGCGCCACCACCGCCGTTGGCCGCCGTGCACCCGCCGCCGGAACGACGAAAGGCCGACGGCCACGATCAGGGCGACGCCGAAGAACAGCGCCTCGATCCACGTCGTGCCGACACCGGCCAGCTGCAGGCCCTTGACGCCCGACTGGAGCACGAACACGGCGAGCACGGCGCCCCACACGTTGAAACGGCTCTTGAACTGAGTCGAGCCGAGGAACGCGGCGGCGAACGCCGGCAACAGGTACGGCGCCCCCGACTGGGCCTGGGTGGAGCCGAACTGGGCGGCCAGCATCACCCCGGCGAGGCTGGCGACGACGGCCGACGTGACCAGCGAGCCCCACACGTACCGGTCGGTCTGGACGCCCGCCAGCCGGGCTGCCTCACGCGCGCCGCCCGTGGCGAACAGGTAACGCCCGATTGCCGTGTGCTCGAACACGAACCACAGCACGAACGCGGCCACGAGCGCGACCAGCACGGTCTTGTTGAGCCCGAACGTGAGCTCGGTGGCGAGCGACTTGAAGCCGTCCGGGAAACCGAGAATCGAGCGGTTGTTGGAGCGCCACACCGCGTAGGCGGTCAGGATCGAACTCATCCCGAGCGTGGCGATGAACGAGTCGATCTTGATCTTGACGACAAGGAACCCGTTGAGGTTGCCGACGACGAGGCCGACGCCGAGCGCGGCGGCGATCGCCAGCGGGACGGGCCACCCGGCTTCGACGATCGCCCAGGACACGGTGACCGAACTGGCCGAGATCGTGCCGGCGATCGACAGATCGAACACCCCGGCCGCGAGCGGTACGAGCAGGCCGATCGCGACGACCATCAGGATCGCGTTGGCGTTGAGCACCGAGCGGTGGGTCAGCCAGGTGAGCCAGGTGTCGCGGGTCCACAGGCTGAACACCAGCCAGATCAGCGCGTAGAGGTAGACGACCCCGATGTTGCGTGGGTGGAACGTCTTCCACTTGATCGGCGAGCGGCGCGTGTCGAACCGGCTGTCGACCCGCTTGGTGCGTTCGACCCGCTCGACCACGACGCGGTGGCGCCGCGTGATCGGATGCTTCTTGAGCACCGGCTTGTGGGTGACCTCGCCGGTGCGGTGGTCGACGCGGCTGGTGCTCATCGGCCCCGCCAACGTTCGCGGGCAGCCCGCACGAGACGGGCGAACCGGCCGCCACCCGATGGTTCAGCTGGTTGCGCCGGCGGGGGTGCGGGGTCGGTGTCGTCGGCAGCCTCGGTCGGCGCCGCGGTGTCGTCGCGGATCACCTTGACACGGATCGGTTCGCGCCCCACGCGCATCGACTTGCGGTGCGAGGTAGCACCGAGCGTCTCGGCGACGAGGCGCTCCTCGGTGAGCTGCTCGCCGGTCAGTTCGACCGCCACCGCACCGGATCGGAACACGAGCACACGGTCGCAGACGTGCACCAACTCCTCCGAATCCGACGAGGCGACGAGCACCGCCATGCCCTGCTCGGCGGCGGCGCGGATCTCACGGTAGATCGCCGCCTTGGCGCCGACGTCGACCCCCTGGGTCGGGTCGTCGAGCAGCAACACCCGCGGCTCGGTGCGCAGCCAGCGGGCGAGCACGGCCTTTTGCTGGTTGCCGCCGCTGAACTTCTCCATCCGTCGATCGAGCAGCGGCGGTTGCACGTCGAGCCGGGCGATCCAGTCGGCGGCCTCGGCTCGGGCGGCCCGGTGGCGGAGGCGGCCGCTGCGCTGCAGTGGGCCCAGCCGGGGGAGGGGCACGTGCTGGTGGAGGCGGTCCTGGAGGTCGAGCCCGAGGCTCTTGCGGTCGGCCGGCACGTACGCCAGGCCGGCGCGGATCGAGTCGCGCGGCGTCGCGAACACCTTGCGCTTGGCCACCAGCACTTTGCCGGCGAAGCGCGGCGTGGCCCCGAACACCGCACCGGCGACGGTTTCCCGACCCGACCCGACCAGCCCGGCGATGCCGAGCACCTCGCCGGCGTGGACCTTGAAGCTGATGCCGCGGAGGCCGATGCCCCACACGTGCTCGACCTCGAGCAGCGGCCGACCGATCTGCTCGGAGCGGCTCGGGTAGAGGTCGGCGATCGAGCGTCCGACGATCAGTTGCACGAGTTGGCGCTCGTCGAGCGTGGCCACGTCGACGCCCTCGGCGACCACCGCCCCGTCGCGCAGGACGGTGACGCGGTCGGCGAGCTCGAGCACCTCGTCGAGCATGTGCGTGACGAACAGCACACCGGCGCCGCGCTCGGCGATCCGGCGGACCTCGCGGAACAGGGCGTCGACCTCGCCCCGGTTGAGCGACGCGGTCGGTTCGTCGAGCACCAGCAGGCCGGGCCGGCTGGCGTCCCATTCCTGCAGAGCGCGCATGATCGCCACCGCGGCCCGCTCGGCGGCCGACAGGTTGGCGACCGGCTGGCGGACGTCAGGGGCGAGCCCGAACGCGAGCAGCAGCTGCTGTGCCCGGGCGACCTCGTCGCGCCAACGGATCCGCCCGGCGGCACCGGTGTGGTAGCCGCGGCCGAGCCCGAGGTTGTCGACGGTGGACAGCGACGGCACGAGGCCGAGGTCCTGGTGGACGATCCGGATCTGGCGGCGTGTGTCAGCGTCGAGCGACCACAGGTCGACCGCCTGCCCGGCGAAGCGCACGTCGCTGCCGTGGTCGGCCTTGACGTACCCGGCGAGCAGCTTGATCAACGTCGACTTGCCGGAACCGTTCTGGCCGACGAGGGCGTGCACCTCGCCCGGCATGACCCGCAGCCGGGCGTGGGCGAGGGCGACCTGACCCGGGTAGGTCTTCGACAGGTCGACGACATCGAGCACCGGCCCGGCACCCGCGCCGGTCGGGTGGTCGAGCACGGCCACGGGGCCCGGCGCGTGCCGGGCCCCGTGTTGATCTGCCGTTGCCGGCTCACGGCCGACTGATTCGGTGCTCACGCGGTCGCGCTCACGGAGACGTACCCGCAGCTGTCGGTCAGCCTGCCCAGAGCGCCGTGAACTTGTCCTGGAACCCGTCGACCCCGGGCCACAGAGCGGTCGGGTCGGCGATCGACTCGGCCTCGAGGATCTGCAGCGGGAGACCGCTGATGAGGATGTCCGGGTGCCCGTCGACGACGGCCAACTCGGGCGTCTCGGCGGCGCCGGGGCCTTCGCCGGCGAGGATCCGGGCCGCCGCGTCGACAGCCCGCCAGCCCATCAGCTCCGAGGCGATGCCGACTTCGGCGACCTGGTGCTGGCCAGCGGCGATGTAGCCGAAGTTGAGCGGCCCACCGGCCTGCGAGATCGCCACGGCCTGGTCGCCGAGCCCCGCCGCGTCGATCGCCTCGGGCACGCCGAACAGCATCCCGCCGAACGCGTACACGATCATGTCGAGTTCCGGGTTCGACTGCAGCAGCGACACGATGTTGCCGGGCAGGTTCGTGCCGAGGTCGGTGATCGCCACCTCGGTCACGTCGACCGTGCAGTCGGGGCACGCCTGGGCGATCTCGTCTTCGAAGCCCTGCTGCACGGTGGACAGCACGGGGAACGTCGGCAGGCCGATGAAGGCGATGTTCTTGGTGGTCGAGGTGACCGCCGCGTAGTCGGCCATCAGCACGCCGTAGAAGTAGTAGTCGTCGTTGCTCAAGAGGTTCACCGACACACCGTCGCCCGGCTCGTACGGCTCAGGCATCGACCACGCCACGACCGGGATCTCCTGCTCCTGCAAGGTTTCGAGCTGCGACGCGAACCACTCGCGCGGGTTGCCGCTGGTCATCACGATGTCGGGCTGGGCGGCGATTGCGGCGTCGAACGCCGACGCCACGGTGTCGGGCGTGTCCTGGTGCGAGGCGGTCTCGTATTCCCATCCGGCGGCCTCGGCGGCGGCTTCGAGACCGATCGCGATCTCGGCGCACACCGGCACGCTGCACTGGACGTAGAACATCTTGGTTCCCGGCTCGACCGCGATCGGTGTCGAGAGCGGCAGTTCGGTGACCGGCTGGCGGAAGGCGTCGACGCGCGCTTGGGCGTCGCCGCCGGCCGGGGCGGCGGGGTCGCTGCCGGGCGTCGTGGCCGGGCTGGTGCCCGCCGGGGCGGCGGTCGTGCCG
>JAEZFY010000244.1 GCA_023417265.1 Actinomycetes bacterium
GACGAAATGTGCCCACATCGGCAGCAGTCCGACGAGCCCGCCGGCGACGAGCCACGCGAGGCGCCCGCGCCACGCCGGTTCGCGTTCGGCGACGGCACCGAACGGTGACCGCGCGACGACGACCCACGCCAGGGCGAGCACGATCGCCACGGCGAGGTCGGGCCGGAACCCGAGCGCCAGCCCGGCCAAGCCGCCGGCCACCCACAGCGCGCCGAGCGAACCGGTGGCGCGGGCCCGCACGGCGAACACCGTGGCCCACAGCCCGAGCGCGAGCGCGCCGTGCCACGCCAGCGCCGACAGACCGATCGGGGTGATGATCAGGAACGTCGCCACGATCGCCGCACCGGCGGCGGCGACGTGACCGGCGACCCGGCACAAGGCGTAGATGCCGAACACGATGCCGAGGTGCTGCAGCAGCCCGAACGTGCGCTGGCTCTCGAGGCTGTCGCCGAAAACTCGGAACCAGATCGCGAGCGTGTCGAGCGACGCCGGCCCGTAGAGGTGCAGGAAGTCGACGTTGGGCACCTTGCCCTGCTGGACGAGGTTCGGGAAGACGAGCATGAAGCCCTCCTCCATCGAGGCCCCGGTGCCGCGGTACAGGCCGCGCACCGGCAGGGCGACCACCGCCAGGACCGCCGCCAGCGCCGCCCAGCCGGGAAGGTGCTGGCGGGCGCCGCGCCAACGTAAGGCTCCTCCCAGCACGAACGGCACGGGGCGAGGGTAGCGAACCGCCACGGCGTAGCCTCGCCCTCCGTGCCCGCCGACGACGCCGAACGCGACCTCGGCTGGTACGTCGCCGACCTGCGCCGACGCGGCATTCGACGGATCCACGTGCTCGCCTGGCGCGACCTCGACGACCCCGACGCGGGTGGCTCCGAGGTCCACGCCGACGAGTTCATGCGGCGCTGGGCCGAGCACGGCCTCGACGTCGTCCACCGCACGTCGGCCGCGGCCGGGCTCCCCGCCGAGGCCACCCGCAACGGCTACGGGGTGATCCGCCGGGGCAGTCGCTACAGCGTGTTCCCGCGGGCGATCGGGGCCGAGCTGACCCGAAGGATGGGACGCTCGGACGCGCTCGTCGAGATCTGGAACGGCGTGCCGTGGTTCAGCCCGGTGTGGTACCGCGGGCCCAAGCTGACGATGCTCCACCACGTCCACGGGCCGATGTGGGACCAACTCTTCCCGCGTCCGCTGGCTGCCGCCGGGCGCATCCTCGAAGCCCGCCTCGCGCCGCCGTTCTACCGCCGCACACTGACGGTGACGCCGTCGGACGCGACCCGCGACGAGCTGCTCGAACTCGGCTTCCGGGCGAATCGGGTGGTCGCCGTCCCGAACGGCGTCGACCCGTTCTTCCACCCGGGCGGCGCGCGCAGCGTCGCCCCGTCGCTCGTGGCGGTCGGACGGCTGGCCCCCGTGAAGCGCTTCGAACTGGTCATCGACGCGGCGATCGAGGCCCGCCGCCGGGTTCCCGAGCTGACCGTGACGATCGTCGGCGACGGGCCGATCCGGCCCGACCTGCAGGCCCGCATCGACGCCGCCGGCGCCGCCGACTGGATCCGGCTGGCCGGCCACGTCGCCCGCGAGGAGCTGGTGGCGCACTACCGCGCGGCGTGGCTGGTGGTCAGCGGGTCACTCGCCGAGGGCTGGGGCCTGAGCCTCACCGAGGGCGCGGCATGCGGCACCCCGTGCGTGGCCACCGACATCCGCGGCCATCACAGCAGCGTCCGCAACGGCGAGAGCGGCGTGCTCGCAGCACCCGACCGGCTCGGCGCGACGATCGCCGACGTGCTCACCGATCGCGCCCGGCTCGAGCAGCTCCGCCGCGGGGCACTGGCATGGGCGGGCGAGCTGACGTGGGACGCCTCGGCGCTCGGGATGACCCGCGCCCTGCACGGCGAAGTCGTGCGCGCCAGCGGTTAGCTTGCTGCGAGCCATGCGCGCCGTCATCGTGCTCCCGACGTACAACGAACGCGAGAACATCGCCGCCTTCCTGCGCGCCGCCCGGGGCACCGGTCTGCCCGGAGACGTCGAACTCGACGTGCTGATCGTCGACGACTCGAGCCCGGACGGCACCGCCGAGGTGGCGCGTCAGACGGCGGCCGAGCTCGACGGCGCGCCCGCCAGCAACCGCGGTGCCACCACCGTGCTCGTGCGCCCCGGCAAGCAAGGGCTCGGCAGCGCCTACCGCGAGGGCTTCGAGTGTGTCCTGGGCGCCAGCGGCCCGGCCGCCTACGACGTCGTGATCTCGATGGACGCCGACCTCAGCCACGATCCGCAGGTGCTGCCGACGATGCTGCAACGGCTCGCCGACGGCGCCGACCTGGTGGTCGGCTCGCGCTACGTGCGCGGCGGTGGCACCACCGACTGGCCGGTACGCCGCCAGCTGCTGTCGAAGTGGGGCAACGCGTACACGCGCTTCGTGTTGGGCCTCGCCACCCACGACTGCACGTCCGGCTACCGGGCCTATCGGGCGTCGGCGTTGGCCGCGGTCGAACCGGGCTCCACCGGCGCCGAGGGCTACGCCTTCCTCACCGAGCTGGTGCGGCGGCTCACCCGGGCCGGCTACACCGTGGTCGAGACGCCGATCGTGTTCCGCGACCGCACCGCCGGACGATCGAAGATGTCGGGCCGGATCATCGCCGAGTCGATGCTGCTGGTGACCCGCTGGGGCGCCCGCGACCTGCTCACCGGCAGGCGCCGGGGCCGCTGAGCGTCGCCGCCAGCCACATCGACGGCCAACCGGGTGCGCTGCCGGTCGGTGGCACGCGTAGCACGACACATCCCGCGTCGGCTGGTGCTTGGGCGGCGGCGTCGTGGTACTGGCGCAGGGTGGTCGGCTCCGAACCGTCGCCGCGGCGGCCCTCGCCGAGGTGTCGGACGAGGAACTCGGAATCGACCCGGAACTCGATGCCCCGATCGCGCAGGTGTAGCTGGATCGCCGAGGTGTGCGGCGCGTAGACGCGTTCGTTGGTGAGGTCGAAGAACACCGGGTCGGCGAACTCGTGGGCGTCGAGCTGGTCGAACAGGCTGCGCAGTCCCGGCTGGGCGGCCGCGTCGGCGGTCGGTCCGTGTGGTTGCGCGTACTGCCCGAGGTTGAGCAGCGTGAACACGACGAGGGCGCACCCGGCCACGGCGAGCAGTGCGACGGTGCAGCGCTCGCGAGCCTGACGGCGGGCCCACCACACGGTGGCCGCGTCGACCAGCGCCCAGCCCAGCGCCACGTACGTCAGCAAGGCGACGACGATCACCCAGCGGGTGTGATGCGGCGCGAACCCGAGCACCGTCACGGTCAAGCGGCTGAACGCAAGGACCGCGCCGACGACGCCGACGAGGGCGAGCGCGGCCAGCGCCCGAAGCGGCGGCAGCGTTCGCCGGTGGGCCCACCACACGGCGATGCCGAGCAGGGCAATCGTGAGTGCCAGCGCCGCCACCGCCGTGCCGAGGGATGGCATGCCGGCGAGGGTCACCACCTCCTGGCCGTCCGGGCCGGTGGTGATGCCCGACGGCGCGATCGTGTCGGCAAAGCCCTGCCGGCGGGCCCATGGCGGGAGGGCGACGAACGCTGCCGTGAGCCGCGCCGCGTTGGCGCCACCGAGGGTGATCTCGGTGCCGCCGGCCGCCCGCGCGAGACGTGACAAGTTGCCCTCTCCGGGGCCGAACAACTGCTCGTACACCGGCTGGATCCATGCCGCCGCGAGCACCGCCGCGGTCGGTGCGGCGGTGCGCCACGCCACGCGCCGGGGGGCCGGCAGCCCGGCGAAGCCGAGCGCCGCCGCGGCGACGACCAACAGCGGCAGGATGTAGGCGTAGCTCACGTGCGTCTGGGCGATCACGCTGAGCACCAACGCCAGCCACGGCCACACCCACCGCGAGCCGCACGCCGCACCGGTGAGCAGCACGCACGCGGCCAGGAACGGAAACAGCAGGGCGTGGGCCTGGAACATGTCGAACAGCAGCTCGCTGCCCATCGTCCACGCCAACACCGCGGCGGCGGCGAGCACCCATGCCTCGAACACCGAGCCGCCGATGCGCCGGGCGGCCACGCCGGCGAGGACGATGCTGGCGACGTTGACGGTCGTGACGCCGAGCACCGCCCCCCACCCGGGCGGCAGCGTCCGCGCGAACGGGGCGATCAGGTCGTAGTACAACGGCCCGGCGTTGTTGACCTGGAAGCCGAGCGCGGCCGACGCCGACGACCCCGAACCGATCCACGGATGGTTTCCGGTGAGCACGTCGGTCGCACGGATGTACAGCTGGGCGGCATCGCCGATCGGGAACCACCCGTTCGCCAGGGCCCGTACGGCGGCGACCACGAACGGCACGATCGTCACGGCGTACGCCACCGCGCGCTTCGTCGGCGTGCGGTTTGGGCGCGCCCACCGCGCCCAAGCCGAACGCCAACGGGTCATTGGGTGCTGCCCGGGGGGGCGAGGAAGATCGCCAGCGGTTCACCGATCAGGAGCATCTCCGACAAGTCGGCGACGACGTCGGCCGGGGCGCCGGGATCGAGCGAGGCACCGAACAGGTTCTCGTCGACGACCTCGAGCAGGTCGACCCGGTCGAGGTCGGTCAGGCGCTCGGTCACGCGCTGTTCGAGCTCGGCGAAACGCTCGCGCTCGGCGGTGGTGCGGGCATCGTGGAGCAGCAGTTGCTCGGCTCCGGGATGGGTGGCCGCCCAGTCGTCGATCCACCCGCCCGACACGACGTGCACCTCGGCGTCGTAGGCGCCGGTGGCGAACACCCGATGCGGTGTGGCCGGGACGCTCCAAGTGGGATGCACGCCGACGTCGAACCCGCGCCGCTCGAGCTCGTTGAGGACGGCGTATCCCTGCGAACCGGGGACGACCGATTCCTGCCAGAACACCACGTAGCGAGCGTCGCGGCCTGGGCTCGCGGCGAGCCGTCCGGTGAGCTCGTCGAGCACGGCGCCCACGGCGGCACCTTGCTCGGCCTCGGGTGGTTGTTGGCGGGCGGCGCTGACGATCGACGCCGCCGTGGCGGCGACGACCACTGCCACAGCGATCGGCTCGAGGCGCAGCGTGACGCGCCGCTCGGCGAGCACGTGCGCGGCGGTGACCACGAGGACGACCAACACGAGCAGCGAGGTGCCCGCCAACCACAGAGTCAGGTAGTACCAGACCTTGCCGAAGATCCTGGCCGAGGACGCCAGCCCGGTCGCCAACGTCAGGGCGATCACTGCGTGGAGGGCGAGCAGGGTCGCGTGTCGCCGCCGCCACGCCCACACCGCCGCGGCCACCCACAGCACCAGCACCACCAACCCGCCGATGCTGATGGTCTGGGCCGGGTCGCCGGCCACGCCGGCGCGGTGCACGAAGGCGTCCTTGCGGCGCACCAGGTCGACGGTGATCGCGAACCAGTCGAGGTGCGCGACCACCAGGCGTCCCGCCGAGCCGAACCCGATCGCCGCTTCCGGCTGCTCGGTGGTGAAGTGGCGTACGAGCTTGCCGATGTTGCCGGGCGAGCGGACGAGCTGCTCGACGAACGGCGGGAGCCACAGCACCACGCCGGCCGCTCCGGCCGTGGCCAGCGGGCGCCAGGGCGCGCCACGGCGCACCCGCCAGGCGAGCACGCCGAGCACGAGCGCGTCGAGGGCGATCGCGTTGACGAGGTACGGCACGTGGGTCTGGGCGGCGATGCTGGTGAGCACGACGACCGCGACCGCAGGCCAATGGTCGCCGGAGAGCACGAGCCACGCCGCCAGCAGTGCCGCCAGCCACAGCAGCACGGGGAAATACGGGTTCCACGGGTGGGTGAGGACGTTGGGCCCGTACCCGCGCACGGCGATCGCCGCCACCGCGGCGGCGAGCAGCGCCCCGCGCCGACCCCACCGCCGCCAGCCGAGGCCGACGATCACGGCGACACAGGCGGCGTTGATGACGCTGCTGGCGAGCTCCATGCCCCACGCGCGGGCCCCGGCGAGCCGGTAGAACGGCGCCACGAGATAGAACGACCAGGGGCCGGGGTGGCTGCCCTGCTCCTTGATCGACTGTCCGATCCGCCCCGGCAGCCCCACCAGCGGCGTGTGCCGGCCGCCGACGTCGCGCACGCGCAACTCGGTCATCGCCATGTCGAGCACCGGAACCCAGGGCCGGAAGGCGAGCGCGAGCGCGGCGACCGCGAGCGGGCTCAGCACGGCGAGCGCGAGCAGCACCGGGTCGCGGCGATCGGTTCTCACGGGGACGAGGGTAGTGAGGTCGCCCGGGACGGCTCGGGGTTCGTGTCGTCGGCGCACAGCGCGGCAGTGAGCACGGCGGCGATCGCGAACATGCCGACCCCGTGGTAGTGCTCGAAGGCGTGTGGCCAGCCGCCATCCGGCAACGGCGCGTAGCGTCGCTCGCGCACGACGACCGCCCCGGCGAGCACGATCACGCAGGCTGTGGCCGTGAGCTCCGGGATCCGGCGACCGCGCCAGACGACGAGCCCAACTGCGCCGAGCAGCCCGCCGAGCGCTCCGGCAGGCCCGACGAGGAGGAACCCGGCGGCGATCCAGACCGCGGCGATCGCGGCAAGGCGCGGCGGTGATCCGGGCCGGTCCCCGGCGGTGAGCTCGGGAGGAGCCGCGCCCGGACGTGGCCCGAGCGTCGATCCGGCCGGTCGCCGCCGGGCTGCGGCGGCGATCACGCCGACGCACACCACCACCGTCGCCACCGTGACGGCGTAGGCGATCGTCAGCGGGCGTTGCGCCGACCAGCTGGCGTGGACCGTGAAGGTCCCGTTCCCGGCCAGTTCAGGGCTCACCCACCACCCGGTGAAGCCGCCGTCGAGCAGGCTCGGCGGGCCCAAGTCGGTGTCGTCAGGGTCGGTACCCGCGAGCGACGCGTGCCAGGCGTCGTTGAAGCCCTCGCCGAGCACCACCCAACAGCCGTCGGGGCATCCCGTCACCGTCAGCGTGCGCGCTCGCCGGGTGTGCTCGTCGACGGTGACGCTCGGGGCGGTGGGCAGCGGGCGCCAGGGTTGCCCGAGCACGATCCGGTCAAGCTGTACCGGCAGCCCGTGTTCGGCGGGAAGCAGTTCGTGCGGGCCCGGCCCGAGCTCGACCGTCAGCGGGCGCGGGCAGCCGAGACTGACGAGCTCACCGGTACCCAGCCATGCCGGCCCCGACCCGGCGTCGCCGGTGGTGAGCAGCAGAGAGAGCGGCGTACCGTCGATCGTGGCGAGCGTCACGCACTCGGTGAGTGCGGTGGGCGTGGCGACGTCGGGCAACTCGGGCAGCCCGGCCAGACCGAGCTCGGCGATCGCCGCGGGCAGCTCGAACTCGTCGCCGAACCGGCGGTCGATCGTGACCTGCGGATCGGTGCCCGTGATCGTCACCGTCAGCGAACCGGGTGGCAGCGGCGGGTCGACCACGGCGCGGGCCGTCCCGTCCTGGGCCGGGGTGAGGCGGACCGTGCGCTGATCGGAGGCGACCGTCAGGGTGAGTTCCGTGATCGGGGTGAAGGCGCCCTCGGGCTGGAGCACGCTCAGCTCGGCGATCGGCTCGCTGACGCCGTCGATCGTGAGGCTGGCGCCGAGGCTGGCGTCGAAGCCGGTGATCCACGCCGTATCGGGGTCGCCGTCGATCGCCGCCGGTCCGGCGTGCTCGGGCCGGCCGAGCAGCCGTGTCGAGGCCTGCGCGGGCCAGCCGAAGAGGGCTGCCAGCTCGGCATCCGCGGCGCGGGCGTCGAGCCGGACGGTGGCCGACACCGTCAGAGAACGTGTGTCGGGGAGCACGAACTGGCGGGTCAGCGTCGGTTCGGCGTCGCTGCGCCACCGGTCGGCCGGGTCGCTGCGCAGCCGGCTGAAGACGAGCGTGAGCGGTGTGTCGGCGCCGACCTCGGCCAGCGCGTCGGTGGGGACGTGGACGATCTCGCGGGTGGCGGCGAGGCCGAAGTCGAGTTCGCTGAACCCGACGCCGGCGACGATGCTCTCGGTGCCGGGTACGCCACCGGCGACGGCATCGATCGTCAGCGTGACCCGGTGGGTCGCCGGGTCGAGGCCCAGGCCGATCCCCTCGAACGGTGCGTCGAGCCGACGCGGTTCGCCGAGCGGGCGGCCGTCGCCGGCGTAGGCACGCAACGTCATCGCCGCGATCTGGCGTTGCCCGGGAAACTCGGTGTGCTGGTGGGCGGTCAGCGTCGTCGGGAGCTCGCCGGTGAACGTCAGCTCGATCAGCTCACCGACCGGGTTGCCGTGCTCGCCGACGAGCCAGGCCGTCGACCGGTCGCCGTCGACGGCCATCCACGGCCGGTGCTCGGGCAGCAGCGCGAACGGTTGGCCGTAGGCGCTCGCCCGGGCGATCACCGGGCCGCGCTGCTCGGCCGTGGTCAGGGTGCTGGTCAGGGTGCTGGTGCCGCGGTCGGTCGCATCGTCGGCGAACACCGGGAGGCGGGCGTCACCGACCGCCGGCGAGATGAGCTCGGTGGCGGCGACGCCGTCGCGCCCGGCCGACTCGGTGAACCCGGTGGTGTCCTGGCTGCTGCGCCAGTGCCGGGCACGGACCCGGTTCGAATCGGTGACGAGCAGGCCGGCGCTGCGTTCGAGGAGCCCGGCGAGGTCGTCGGTGGCGGCGCTGTAGACGAGCGTCGCGGCACCGTCGAGGAGCCCCGCCGCGGCGGCTGTCTCTTATACACAAATCCGAGCC
>JAEZFY010000235.1 GCA_023417265.1 Actinomycetes bacterium
ACGATCGAGTTCGCCCGCACCCCGCTTCCGGTCGACGAGCCCGGCCCCGGCACCCTCGCCGCCACCTGGGACGCCGTCGACCAACCGGTGGTGCTGGCCTCCCTGTTCGACTGAACCGCGCAGCGAGTGCCCGGCACCGCCCGTCGGGGCGTGTGCCGATGTCGCCGAGCCGGTGCCTGGCACGGGCAGCACGCTGGTGGTTTGGTCGTGCCAGGCACCGACTCACGCGAGCGACGCACCGATCGCGACGGGCGGTGCCAGGCACTCGTGATCGATCTCCCCGGGCGAACCTGTCAGGCGTCGGCGAGGGCCTTCAACAGGTTCTTGGGGGTGTCGGCGGGGCTGATCTTGGGCCAGGCCTTCTCCACCTTGCCGGCTTCGTCGATCAGGAATGCGGCGCGCTGGACGCCCATGTAGGTCTTGCCGTAGTTCTTCTTCTCGACCCACAAGCCGTACTTCTCGGCGATCGCGTGGTCCTCGTCGGACAGCAGCGTGAACCCCAGTCCGTACTTGTCGTCGAACTTCTTCAGCTTGGCCGGCTTGTCCGGGCTGATCCCGATGATCACCGTGTCGCCCACCTCGCCCGAGATGTCGCGCAGGCCGCACGCCTGGGTCGTGCACCCGGGCGTGTCGGCCTTCGGGTAGAAGTACACGAGCACCTTCCGGCCGGCCAGCTTGGACAGTTGCACCTTGTTCTCGTTCTGGTCGAGCAGGGTGAACGCAGGGGCCTTCTTGCCCTCAGCGGGGGTGGCGGCGGGCGGTGTGGCGGCGGGAGTCGTCATGCGGCGCAACGATACGCGTCTTGCACAGCGGCGGGCGGGGGCGGTGGCCGACCAGGCCAGCGGCGTAGGCCGGACGTGGTGTGGGTACACCACTGCTGCGGTCCGGCAAGTGGTCGGGCCCGACGAACGTTCGGAGCGACACATGACATCCACGACGTCCCTGTGGCTGCACGGGCACCGCGGCCGCGTGCACGACGCCAACCTGCCGGCGCAGGTGGACGTGGCCGTGGTCGGCGGCGGTCTGGCCGGAATGTGCACCGCCCTCCTGTGCGCTCGCGAGGGGATGTCCGTCGCCGTGCTCGAGGCCGGCATCGTCGGCGGACGGACCACCGGCCACAGCACCGCCAAGCTGACGGCGCTGCACGCGGCGACCTACTCGGAACTCACACGCGGCAAGGGCCGCGACGCGGCAGCGCAGTACGCCGCCGCCAACCTCGCCGCGGTTGCCGCCCTGAGCGACGTCATCGCCGAGTCGGGCATCGAGTGCGCGTTCACCGAAGCGACCGCGTTCACGTGCGCGGCCACCACCGACGGCGTCGCCGCGATCGAAGCCGAGGCGGACGCGGCGCTGGCCGCGGGCCTGCCCGTCGAACTCGTCGACGGTGCCGATCTCGAAGTGCCCGCGGTCGCGGCCGTCGCGCTCCGCGGCCAAGCCCACTTCGATCCGGCGGCGTTGTGCCGCGGCCTGGCAGCCGAGATCCGCCGGCTCGGCGGCGTGGTCTGCGAAGGCATCCGGATCGAGCAGGTCGACGAGGACGACGCCGGGTGCACGTTGACGGCCGGTGAGCGCACGATCCGCAGCGACGCAGCCGTGCTCACCACCCACGCGCCGATCATCGATCCGTTCCTGCTCGCGTCGCGGATCCGGCCCGAGCGGTCGTGCGTGGTGGCCGGAGCGACCACCGCCACGGTGCCCACCGGGATGTATCTCGCGATCGACGCCGGCTGGTCGGTCCGGCCGGCGCGTACTGCCGACGGCGATGTCGTGCTGGTCGGCGGCGAAGGCCACGCGATGCCCGACCACGTCGACAGCGCCCGCCACTATCGCGACTTGGCCGCCATCGCCGAATCGACGTTCGGGGTGACCGCGACCTACCGCTGGTCGGCGTTCGACTACAAGGCCACCGACGGTGTGCCGTTGATCGGGCGTCTCTCGCCGCGCTCGGCGCGGCGCTACGTGGCCACCGGCTTCCACAAGTGGGGCATGTCGCACGCGATGGTGGCGGCACGCATCATCGGCGACCTGATCGCCGGCCACGACAACCCGTACCTGCCGCTCTACGACGCCACTCGGGTGTTGCCCTCGATCAGCCGTGACCTGGTCGCCAACAACCTCACCGTCGCCCAGCGCTTCGTCGGCGACCGGATCGCCGCGCGCCGGCAGGGTGACGAACTCCCCGCGCCCGGTGCAGGACTCGTGGTGCACCGCGCCGGCCGCACGCTGGCGATCGCTCGCGATGCCGACGGCGAACTCCACGCCGTCGACGCGGTGTGCACGCACCTCGGTTGCATCGTCGGCTTCAACGACGGTGAGCAGACGTGGGATTGCCCGTGCCACGGCTCGCGCTTCGCGCTCGACGGCACCGTGCTCGACGGGCCGGCCACCAGTCCGCTGGCGACGGTCGACCTGGCGGGGGAATCCGCGCCGGACGCGCGCGAGTGAGCGACCGTGCGGCCGCGCGCCGACGCCATCCAGGTTGGGGTACGGCCTGATCGCTACGTTGGCGGCGTGTTGACGTACCTGCTGATCGGGCTCGGCGGGGCGGCTGGCAGCGTCGGCCGTTACTGGCTGAGCAGCAACGTCGACCAGCGCGTCGACGACGCGCTGCCGTGGGGCACGCTGCTCGTGAACGTGCTCGGCTCGCTGGCGATCGGCGCGCTGGCGGCGCTCGACTCGCTGGCGGCCGACACCCGGCTGTTCCTGATGGTCGGCCTGTGCGGCGGGTTCACGACGTTCTCGGCGTTCAGCCTGCAGACCGTCGAGCTGCTGCGCGACGGTCTGCAGGCGCGCGCGGCCGTGAACATCGCCGTGTCGGTGACCGTGTGCCTGCTCGCCACGTGGGCGGCGCTGACGGTGACCGACCGGCTGGCCTGACCGGCGAAGGCGTCAGCTGGTCGGGCGGTCGAGGCGCATCACGAGGCACTCGTCGGCGTCAGGCCCTTCGCCGAAGCGGCGCACGTCCACGTCGTGGAAGCCGAGCCGGCGGTAGAAGCGGATCGCCTCGGCATTGCTGGCGAGCGGGTCGATGACGATCGCCGTCACCGCCGGATCGGCGAAGCAGCGCGCGACTGCGAGGCGCATCATCTCCGATCCGTGGCCGTGGCCGAGCAGGTCGGGCTCGCCGATCCAGATGTCGATCGCCCGCAGGTTCGGTTCGATCTCGCCCCAGTAGTGGTCGGGTTCGCGATGCGGATCGGCGATCTGCAGCATGCCGATCGGGCGCCCATCGAGCTCGGCGATCAACACCTCCCAGACGTCGGGGCCGAGCTCGTCGCGGCGGGCCACCTCGTCGACCCAGTCGGCACCTTCGAAGGCTGCGGCGGCGTCGGGGTCGCTCGTCGTCGCGCGCACCACGTGCGGTCGGCGCGCCCACTCCTCGAGCAGCGGCACATCGGTCTGATCGGCCGGTCGCAACTCGATCACCGCAGCACCCTACCCACCCGCGTTTGCGTGCACGTGTTGCCCGCAGGTGCGCTCGACGTCCACCACCCGGAGATACTGGAGGGGTGGAGCGTGGCGAGCACGAGGCGTTCATGGCGGCGTGCGTGGCACGCGTCGGGGCGCTCGCGCTGGCGCTCCCCGAGGCCTACGAGCAGGACGCCTGGGTCGGCGTCCGCTGGCGCATCCGCCTGCACACGTTCGCTCACGTGGCGCCGGTCGACGGATCGTCGCCGGCGATCGACCTGGCGGCTGGGCGCGACGGCGAGACGCTCGGGGTGATCATGACGTTCCGCTCGACGGGTGACGAGCTCGACGTGCTGGCTCGCACCGGCCCTCCGTTCTTCAAGCCGCGGTGGTCGCCGACCGTCGTCGGCGTGCACCTCACACCGGCGACCGACTGGGACGAGATCGGCGAGCTCATCACCGAGAGCTACTGCTGTCGCGCCCCGAAGAAGTTGGTGGCCCGGGTCGCCCGGCCCGGCGCCTGATCAGCCGAGCAGCAGGCGCACGCCGCCCGCGGCCGAGAGCAGCAACACGAGCAGCACGAAGTGCTCCGGCGAAATGCGCGGCAACAACCACTTGCCGGCGTACACGCCGACGACGATCGCCGGTGCCAGCGTCAGGTTCCACAGCAGCGACTCGCCGGTGAAGAAGTGCCCCCCGGCGGTGAGCGCGCCGAGCGCCAGGTAGAGCGGGATCTTGGACACGTTGACGACGAAGTAGAACCACGCCGACGTGCCGACCTGCGACTCCTTGTCGAGCCCGAGGCCGACCAGATACGTGTTCATCACCGGGCCGGCGCTGTTGGACACGAACGTCGTGAACCCACCCGCCGTGCCGTACAGCGCGGCGTCGCGGGCCGTGGCCGGGCGCGGCGGTGAGCGGCGCCACATCCGCCACGCCTGGATCGCCACCATCGCGCAGATGATCACGCCGATCGCGACGTCGATCGGGCGCACACTCGATCCGACCGCGACGTAGAAGCCGACGCCGCCGGCGAACCCGACCGCGACCCACGCGGCGAGCGGGCGGAGCAGGTCCCAGCGGGTGTGGTGGCGGTACCAGCTGACGGCGAACAGGTCGGCGAAGATCAGCAGCGGTAACGACGCCCCGGCGATCAGGCGGCCTTCCACCACCGAGGCGATCAGCGGCACCGACAGCAGCCCGGCGCCGGGGATCGCCGTCTTGGAGAGCCCGACGACCAACGCCGCCAGCGCTCCGAGCGTGAGCGCTTCGGCCGTGAACACGAGCGGCGACTCTACGGCGACGGCCGTTGGCGTGGACGTGACCGGATCAGGTGGGGTCGGTGGCGGCGACGAGGTCGGCGCGGAGACGGTGCAGGCGGTCGCTCGCCGACACGTGATACACGTGCGGGTTGACGATCCGGCGGACACCGATGTCGAGCCGGGCGAGGTCGGCCTGGCAGCGTTCGCGCAGGACCTCGATCGGTTCGTCGGCGGCGTCCATCGCCACCGGTTCGTGGAGCGCCTCGACCGAGGCGACGGAGTCGCGCGGCCGGCTGGTGGCGACCTCGGTGCGCGTCGGGTGGTGCGTCACCAACAGCGGCTCGCCGAGCGGGTCCTCGTCGGCGAGCCC
>JAEZFY010000239.1 GCA_023417265.1 Actinomycetes bacterium
GTCGAAGCGCGTGCCGATGTCGCCGAGCCGGTGCCTGGCACGGTGAGAACCCTGGTGGTTTGGTCGTGCCAGGCACCGACTCACGCGAGCGACGCGAGGTCCGCGACGGGCGGTGCCAGCCACTCGCAATCCGCGCGGGCTCCGGGCATCCGTTACGGCCAACCGGGCGCCCGCAGGTACGTTCGGCACATGCCCGCCACCCCCCACACACCGGCGATCGCCGGCGCGGCACAGGTCATCCAACGCCCCGGCGAACAACCACTCGACGCCGCCCGCGGGCCGATCGAACTGATGGTCGCCGCCGCCCACGCGGCGGCCGCCGACGCCGGCGCCCCGAGCCTGCTCGGCAAGGTCGGCTGGATCGGCGTCGTGCCCGGCTGGTACCGCTTCAACGACCCCGGCGCGATCGTCGCCGAACAACTCGGCTGCCCCGGCGCACACACCGCCCGCAGCGCGATCTCCGGCACCGCCGCGCAAGACCTGCTCGGCCTGGCATGCGCCCGCATCGCCGCCGGCGAACTCGACGTGGCCCTCGTGCTCGGCGGCGAAGCCCGCTGGTCGTCGGTGCGCCTCAAGCGCGACGGCCGCGAACCGGCATGGCGCCAAGACGACACCACCAGCACCCCCGAGCTGGTGTCCGGGTTCCCCGACGAGATGCTCACCGAAATGAGCGTGCTCGGCTCGGCCGCCGCCGCCTACGCGCTCTTCGAGGACCGGCTCCGCTCGGCCGCCGGCGAAACCCCGGCCGCCCACGCCGCCCGGATCGCCGAACTGTGGGCCGGGTTCAGCGCCGTCGCCGAACACAACCCGTACGCCTGGGACCGCACCCCACACAGCGCCGACGCGATCCGCACCCCCACGCCTACCAACCGGATGATCGTGCACCCGTACACGAAGGCGATGGTGGCCAACAACACCGTCGACATGGGCAGCGCGATCCTCGTCTGCTCGGCCGAGGCCGCCCGGGCCGCCGGCGTCCCGGCCGACCGGCTCGTCTACCCGCAGGTCGTCACCCACGGCCACGAGAGGTGGCGCGCGGCGGCCCGCCGCGAACTGCATCAGTCGCCGGCCCTCGCCGCGGCCGGGCACGCCGCTTTCGCCCACGCCGGCGTCGGCCCCGATCAGATCGACCACGTCGACCTGTACGCCTGCTTCCCGGCGATCGTGCAGATGTCGTCGGCCGCGCTCGGGCTCGCCACCGACCGCCCGCTCACCCTCACCGGCGGGCTCGGCTTCGCCGGCGCCCCGATCGCCAACGCCGTCGGCCACGCCCTCGCGGCGATGGTGCCGCTCGCCCGCTGCGGCGGCTGGGCGCTGATCCACGGCAACGGTGGTTCGGCCACCAAGCAGTCGTTCGGGATCTACCGCAACGAGCCACCGGCCGCCGGATTCGCCGACATCGACGTGCAGGACGACGTCGACCTGGCGCCGCGCGACGTGCTCCCCGACGACTGGTCGGGCGCCTGCACGATCGAAGCCGCCACCGTCGTCCACGACCGGGAAGGACCCGCCAAACTGCTCGCCGCCGTGCTCGACGAGCGCGGCGCCCGAGCGTGGTCGACGTCGCCCGACCTCGGCTTGTGCGAGCAGGCCGCCACCGCCGGCGTCGACGGCCTCGCCGCCAAGCGCACCAGCGACGGCGAGCTGCTGGTATGAGCGACGTCCTGCGGATCGCCCGCGACGTCGCCCGGGTCGACATCACCGTCGTCCACGCCGCCAAACGCAACGCCATGTCGGTCGCCGCAGTTCTTGACGAGCGCGGCGCCCGAGTGTGGGCGACGTCGCCCGACCTCGACCTGTGTGAGCACGCCGCCACCGCCGGCGTCGACGGTCTCGCCGCCAAGCGCACCAGCGACGGCGAGCTGCTGGCATGAGCGATGTCCTGCGCATCGCCCGCGACGGCGCCCGGGTCGACGTCACCGTCGCCCACACCGCCAAGCGCAACGCCATGTCGGTCGTGCTCCAAGACGCCCTCGCGGCCACGTTCACCGAACTCGCCGGCGACGACACGATCGGGCTGATCGTCCTGACGGGGGAGGGCCCGGCGTTCTGCTCGGGTGGCGACCTCGTCGAAGTCGCCGCCGCCGACACGCCCGACACCGCCCGCCAACTGGCCCTGCGGATTCGTGCCGTGATGGACACGATCCGCCGCTTCCCGGCACCCGTCGTCGCTGCCCTCAACGGCCCCGCAATCGGCGGCGGCTCCGAATTCGCGCTCGCCGCCGACTACCGCGTCGCCGGCCCCCACGGGCGGATCGTGTTCGGGCAGGTCGGCCAAGCGGTCACGCCCGGATGGGGTGGCGGCGTCGACCTGATCGAACGCGTCGGCGGCCCCACCGCCATGCGGCTGCTCGCCAGCGGGGCCGCGGTCGACCACACCGAAGGCCTCGCGCTCGGCCTCTACGACACCGTCACCGCCGACGACGAGCCACTCACCGACGCGGTCGACCGGTTCGTCGCTCCGCTGCTCACCGCACCCGTGCAGGTGCTGCGCGGCAACAAGGCGGTCGCCCTCGCCGCCCGCTTCACCCCCGAACGCGCCCGCGTCGAAGCCGCCGAACTCGACGCCTTCGTCGCCACGTGGATGCACGCCGACCACTGGGACCGCCTCAACACCTTCCTCACCCGCCCGCGCCCCGGCAGCTGAGACGGCCTGCTGGTGGAGCCGGCTACTCGCGCGGCTGATCGTCCGCGTGCAGGTTGTCGAGCGCGCGCCGCACCAGGGCGTCGACGCTGACACCACGCGCCGCCGCCGCCGACCGCAACATCCCCAGGGTCGCCGGGGCGATCGAGTCGTCCTCAGCGACGGCCGTCGGTGATCGGCGGCCGGCGAGCCCGAGCGCGATGAGCACGATGCTGCCGAGCACGTTGAGGATCGCGAGCACCCCGAACGCCCGCCAGAACGCGCCGGACACGTCGCCGTCGGCGAGGATCGCGACGCAACCCATGATCGCGACCAGCACGGTGGTGGCGAGCGTCAGCCAAAGGATGAGCCGCACCGCCGGCCGGTCGGCGAGTGCCAGCAGGAGTGATGACTGGGCGAGGGCGACCGCCAGCACGATCGCCACGCCGAACGTCTTCCCCGTGCTCTCGCCCGACTCACTCCACACCATCACCAGCGCGGCCACGGTCGCAGCCAGCGACACGAGCCCGCCTGCCGCTCCGACCACGCGCCAGCGCGACTCGGCCACCGACAGGTAGCACAAGGCGAGGATCGACTCGACGCCGATCACCACGGTGGTCAGCAGCACCCGCGCTTCGGTGTCGCTGAAGTCGCCCGGGTTGAGGAGCGTGAAGATGCCCATTGCCGCGGCGAGCGCGAACGAAGCGAGGACGACACGCACGATGCCACGGCGGATGTCCCTCATCGGCTCAGCCTCCCACGGCCCGCGGCTCGCCCAGCGGATCGGCGAACGATGGAGGCACGGTCCTCTGCTGCTCGTCCAACTCGACGACGATCTCGTCCCCGACGCGCAACCCTGCTGCCGAACTCGCGCAGTTGTCGGCGCGGGGGATCGGGATCAGGGGATCGGGATCCAGGGGGTTGCGTCGCCGGGGATCTGGGGCCACTCCTGGGCCATCCAGGCCGACTTCGCCTGTTCGATGACGGCTTGGTCGGAGTGGACGAAGTTCCACCAGATGTAGCGCTTGCCGACGGGTGCCCCGCCGAGCACGATCGCCCGGCCCCGGCCACGCAACTCAGGGCGCGTGCCCGGGGTGAGCACGGCGAGGTGCTGGTGGGCGAGCCGCTCGCCACCCAGCGTCAGGTCGCCGTCGATCGCCACCACCGCCCGCTCGGCCTGCCGGTCGTCGATCGCGACCGCGGCGTCACCCGAGCCGCCGAGATCGATCTCGGCCAGCAGCGTCTCGGACGCCACCACGACCGGCCCGCCGAGGCCCCAGGAGTCGCCCACCAGCACACGCACGCGGGCACCCCCATGGGTCGCCTCGGGCATCGCCTCGGCCGGGTAGTGGGCGAAGCTCGGGGTGCCGTCCTCGGCGCCGGCCGGCAACGCCACCCACGTCTGCATGCCGTGATGCGGGCGCGTGCGCGGGCGATCGCCGGCCGTGCTGCGTTCGGTGTGGGCGATCGCCCGGCCGGCACTCATCCAGTTGATCGCCCCCGGCTCGATCGCCTGCACGGCACCGGTCGAATCGCGGTGCATCATCCGCCCGGCGAACAGATACGTCACGGTGGCCAAACCGATGTGCGGGTGGGCGTCGATGTCGATCGCCTGGCCGGGCGCCAGCGTTTCGGGCCCCATCAGGTCGCAGAAGATGAACGGGCCGACCATCCGCCGGGCCCGCCACGGCAACAGGCGCAACACCTCGCCGTCACCCACCGGGCGCACCCGCGGGGCGATCGTCAGCTCGATCGCGGTCACGGCAGCTCGGGTGGGGAGAGGCGGTCGATCCACGTCTTGCGCGGGGCACGCTTCGCCGCCGCGGCGGCGGGGGAGCGGTCGGCGTGCAGCGCGTAGGCGGCGATCACGCCACCGATCGCACCGAACAGGTGGCCCTGCCACGAGATGCCCGGCGCCGGGAGCAACCCCCACAACACCCCGCCGTAGATCATGAACACGATCGCCCCACCGGCGATGTAGACGAGGCTGCGGGCGAAGAACCCGCGAGCGAGCAGGTACGTGAGGTAGCCGAACACGAGCCCGCTGGCCCCGATGTGGACCGTGTTCGCCGGCCCGGTCAACCACGTACCCACCCCGCCGACCACCCCGACGATCAGGGTGACGATCACGAACCGCTGCAGAGCACCGAGCGCGATCGCCGCGCCGAGCACGAAGAACGGCACCGAGTTGGCGATCAGGTGCCCGAACCCGCCGTGCAGGAACGGCGCCCACAACACCCCGTCGAGGCCGTCCCACCGGCGCGGCCCGATCCCGTGCCGGTCGAGCCGCCCGCTGGCGACGGTGTCGACGATCTCGAGCACCCACATCACGGCCAGCATCGCGACCACCGGTGCGAGCGCCCCGGCGAGCGGGGAGCGGTCGGCGTCGGGGCGGCTGGCGTCGGTGCGCGCGGGGCGGGCCACGCCCCGATCATGGCATGCCTGGAAATCTCGCCGCGGGTACTTGACTTCAAGCTTGCTTGAACTCGTACGTTGCCGCGCATGAACACCCCCACCCCCACCGGCACCCCCAACCCCAGCGCCACCCCCACCGCCACGC
>JAEZFY010000341.1 GCA_023417265.1 Actinomycetes bacterium
CGACGACCTGGTCGTAGGTGAACTGGTACGGGCGCAGGCCTCGAGCCATCAGGGCGTTGTAGCGCTCGGCATCAACGTTCATCTGGCGCACGGTGCGGTGCCAGGCGTACCCGAGCAGTTCGACCACGACATTCGTGCCCGGGAACCGGCAGTCGACGCGGATCCGCTTCCCGGAAGCCTCGTCGAACACCTGCTGCGTATCGGGGCGAGGCAGCCCGGCCTTGGCGATCAGCAACAGGTATTCGGTTTCCAGAAAGCTCTCGCCGCCGCGTGTCATCTCGCGTTGCTCGATCACGTCGACCAGTGCCGGGATGCCGTACTTCCCCTGCGATCGAAGCGCCGCAATGCGCTGGTGCAGGAGTCGCTCGTCGAGCGCGCGGTCGCGCACGCTGCTATCGAGTGCCGCGAGCAGCCGGCGTGACCGGCAGGTTCGGGCGAGGTCGATCAATGTGCGTTCGACCGTGGTGACGGGAAGCCCGCGCCACGTCGTGACGTCGACGACAGGAGTGTCGTCCGACCGATGGATCACGAGGCCGGGCCGCACGACATGGCGGTTGGCCGGCACGAGCAGGTGAAACGGCCGGCGTAGGCGGAACCAGTCGAACCCGTGGCACGCGGCAGCAGTCCACCCGGCCACCCAGACCGGGGCGCCCACGTCGAGCACGGCCGCGGTGAGCTCGGCCAGCATTGACCGCGGCGCCCCGGCGAAACGGAACGCATTCGGACCGACCTTGTCGAGGACACCGTTGCGAACGCGTGTCTCCAGCTGACGGTCGCTGAGCCCCGCCGCGTGGGCCTGGGCGCGGCTGAACGCACCGCGCTGCGCGGCAGCCAGTCCGGCGATCAGCCGATCAGAAGCGATCATCGCCACTCCCCTCGTTTGCCGGCGCGATCCCGCCCCTCGGGGTCGCTTTCGCTGCGGCAAACGGAGGTGCCGCCCGGAGCGCATCGTTCGTGGCGGTGACGAGATCGCGCGGAGCGAGAACCAGCTGGTCGTAGCCGAAGACGATCAGCGTCGCGCCGGCCTCGCGGAGCTGGTCGAGACGCTCGGGGTTCGCCCCGACCTTCCAACCGAGCACGACAGCGACCACATCACTCGCCTCCCAGCGGCACTCGATCCGGTCGGCGAACACCTCCACCGCGGGACGGCGCGTTCCGTGGCACTCCATCAGGCGCCGGAACTCGGCTGCTGGCCAGCACACACCGTGCTCGGCGTCACGGCGTTCGAGGACGTGATGCAACGCGTCGGTGCCGGGCTCGTCGGCAAGCGCGACGATTCGGCGGTGCAGGACGTGATCGTTGACCAACCGTGACTCGATCCCGCTGTCGAGCGCGAGGCGGAGCGGCCTGGCCGGCGCGTCGCGGCCGAGATCGATCAGGGTGCGCGCTGGCCGCGTGACCGGGTGCCCGTCGCGGACGCCGAGATCGCACCAGTCGGTGTGGCCGGACTGCCACACGACGACGTCGCTGCGGCTGACGTCGCGGCCGACGGGCACGAGCAGGTGGAGCGGTTCGGCGAGCGCGTATGGGCCGAAGCCGTGCAGTGCGGCAGCGGTGGGGCCGGCGGCCCAGACCGGGCCGCCGACATCGAGCAGCAATCGTTCGAGCCGTGCTTCGATCTGGGTGGGCGCACCGGCGAACAGGCCGGGACGGGGCTTCAGGAGGATGCCGCTCTGGACTCGGCTCGAAGTGCGGTCGCTGACCGCCTGACCTGTCGCAGCCGCCGGTCGGCGACCCGAGAGGGCCATGCCGCCCACTCAAGCAGACGGGTGTCACATCCGGCGCGGGGGTGGGTCAGACGGTCGCCGCGCGGGTGGTCACGGCGTCGGCGGCGACGAACAGCGCGCCGGCGCCGAGCACGACGATCGCGATCGCCGGACCGACGTCGAGTCGCGTGCCGGCGAGCGTGCCGGTGACCAGCGGGAGTGTCAGGAACCCGACCCGCAGGCCCGCCGTGAGCGCGCCCAGCCCAGACCCGGCGCGGCCGGGCCGCCGCGCGGCGCGGTCGTACAGCGTCGGGAGCAGGGTTGCTGCGCCGAGCCCGGAGACGAGAAAGCCACCGAGGTCGACGTACCGGTTGGGCACCAGCGTGGCGATCGCGACCCCGCTCGCAACGGTGGCCATCGACAGCCGGGCGAGCCGCCGAGCCGGCACGCGGTGGGCCACCCAGTCACCAGCGAAGCGTCCCGTGGTCATGCCCGCGGCGACGGCCACGAACCCGAGCGCGGCGAAGCTCTGCGATGTACCGAGATCGTCGGTGAAGCGGAACGCTGCCCAGTCGCCCGGCGTGATCTCCATCGCCACCCCACCAAGCCCGAGCGCGCCGAGCGCCAGCAGCCCCAGCAGCTCGGCGCGTCGGTGCCCGGCGGGTCTGTCAACCGGGTCGGACGTGACGGCGGGTTGCTGGTGCTGATACGCGGCGTCGTCGCGGAGCATCCACCGCGAGCCGACGGCCTGGGCGGTGAAGAGCACCGCCGCGGCAACTGCAAGGTGCACGTCGAGGCCTACTCCGGCACTCGTGAGCAGCACACCGACGCCAGCTCCGGTGAGCGAGCCGAGGCTCCACAGGCCGTGCATCCGGTTCATGACCGGCGCCGCTCGGCGGGCGCTGAGCCACGACGCCTGGAGGTTCATGGCCACGTCGACCATCACGTCGACCGACATCATGACCAACAGGCCGATGAGGAGCACCCACGGTGCCTCGGCAAAGCCGATCAAGGGCAGCGCGCTGCACAGCAACGTGCCGCACACGAGCATCGTCCGTCGGCTGCCGAGCCGTTCGATCACCCGGCTGACCGTCAGGTTGCCGAGGAACCCGGCGACCGCCGCGATCGACGTCAGGAGGCCGAGCTGGTCGAGCGTGATCCCCGTCGCGTCGCGAACCTCGGGCAGGCGCGGGACGAACGAAGAGAACGTCGAGCCGTTGACGAAGAACTGCACGGCCACGGCGGCCATCGCCGCCCGCTCGCGCGGCGTCAGCCCGGGCGGCGCGGGGGTGGCCGACGCCACCGCGCTCACGCGAGGATCCTGCGCAGGATTCCGGCCAGCAGGGCGACGCGTGCGGGCATCGCGTCGACGTCGACCCACTCGTGGTCGGCATGCGCGCCCCCGCCGACCGCGCCCAGGCCGTCGAGGGTGGGCACGCCGAGGGCGGCGGTGAAGTTGCCGTCGCTGGAACCGCCGACGGCCACGCCGCCGATGCCGGGCTGGACCGCCTCGGCCAGCGGGTAGAGGGTGGCCGACGACTCGACCGGCATTGGCGGGCGGCCGACCTGGCCGAGCACCTCGATCGTGATGTCGGGGTCGACCGGCGTGAGCCCGCGCATCGCCTGCTCGACTCTGGGGCCCTCGGCGACAACCATCACGCGGGTGTCGACACGGATCCGGGCTTCGGCAGGCACGACGTTGTCTGCCGTGCCGGCGTGGGCGACGGTGGGCGTGACGGTGGTGCCGTGCTCGGGCGATCCGAACTCGCTGATGGCGAGCACCTGGTGGGCAGCCTCGACGAGCGCGTTGCGACCGGCTTCGGGTTCGAGCCCGGCGTGGGCGGCGCGGCCACGGATGACGACCTCGAACGTGCCGCCGCCCTTGCGGCCGATCTTCACGGCACCCCCATCGGCGGAGGGCTCGAGCACGAGGACGTTGCCGCAGGCCAGCGCGCGCTGTTCCAGCAGCTCGCGCGAGGTGGTCGCGCCGACCTCCTCGTCCGAGGTGAACAGCATCTCGACCTGCGCTGCCAGCTCGGGTGGGAGCCCGGCGACGGCGTGGATCGCCTGGACGATGCCGGCCTTCATGTCGAACACGCCGGGCCCGGTGGCGCGGCCGTCGGCGACGGTGAACGGGCGGGTGGCCAGCGTGCCGAGCGGGAACACCGTGTCGTGGTGGCCGAGGATCAGCACCTGCGGGTCGTCGCCACCGCGCCAGTGCACGTGGGGGCCGGCGGCGCTGTCGACGAGCGTGGCCGGCCGCCCGGTGCGCTCCTCGATCAGCTCGGCCAGCACCTGCGCCGAGGCGGTCAGCGCGGCGACGTCGTGCGACGGCGACTCGACCTCGACCAAGCGGCGCAGATCGTCGATCAGCACGTCGAGCTCACCCATCCGATCGAGGCTACCGACGCAATCCGCACGCCTCGACGGCCCGCCGCCGACCGTGCGTCACACCCCGCGCAAAGGCCCGCGGGAACCCCGCGGGCCTCTGACAATAAGTGCGTTCGTAGAGCGAGGCGGATCGTTCGCTGGCAAGGCGCCCGAGGGCGACGTTGACTTCGGTCAACGAGCCCGATGGGCAACGCAGCCAGCGGGCGATCCGGCCGCTCTACGACTGTTGGATTTTGATTTCGATGTCAACGCCTGCCGGAAGCTCGATGCGCTGCAGCGAGTCGATCGTCTTGGCGTTGGGGTTGACGATGTCGATCAGCCGCTTGTGGACGCGCATCTCGAAGTGCTCACGCGAGTCCTTGTCGATGTGCGGGCCACGGATGACCG
>JAEZFY010000353.1 GCA_023417265.1 Actinomycetes bacterium
TCATCGGCGACGGCCTGCGCGACGCGTTCGACCCGCGCCAGAAGCGGTTCCCCAAGTTCAAGCACCTCGACGGGGCGGCCGTCGAGCAGGAGCGGGCGCCGGTGCGCTGGCACTGGGAGCTGCTGGCGGGCTTGCTCGTGCTGGTGGCTCTCGGCGTGTTCGGCGTGGTGGTGTAGCCGGGCGGGCGTCGTCACGAGCGGGTTCCCGACGTCTCGAGCGCGGCGACCTCGCGCGCCTTGGCGTCGAGGTCCTTGAACTTGGGGATCCGCTTCTGGCGCGGGTCGAACGCGTCGCGCAGGCCATCGCCGATGAACTGCAGCGAGAGCACGATCAAGATGATGAACAGGCCGGGGAACACGAACAACCACGGGCGCGCATGGAACGCGTTGTCGTAGTCGTTGACGAGCGACCCGAGCGAGATGTTCGGGAGCTGGATGCCGAAGCCGACGAAGCTGAGGGCGGCCTCGGTGAGGATCCCGCCACCCATCAACAGCGTGGTCGACACGATGATCGTGCCGAGCGTGTTGGGGAGGATGTGCTTGAAGATGATCCGCCACGGGGAGGCCCCGGCGACGCGCGCGGCGTCGACGAACTCGCGTTCTCGGAGGGCGAGGAACTCGGCCCGGACGAGCCGGGCGAGCCCGGTCCATGAGAACATCCCGAGCACCAGGGCGACGCTCCAGAGGCCCGACCAGCCGAGCGAGAACGACGCCACGGCGACGATCACGAGCAGCGGGAGGATCAGGATCACGTCGGTGACGCGCATCAGGATCATGTCGAGCCAGCCGCCGAAGTAGCCGCACACGGCGCCGATCAGTACGCCGATCGTCACGGACAGCACGGCCAGGACGAGGATCACGACGAGGCTGACCTGGACACCGCGCATCGTCATCGCGAACAGGTCCTTGCCACGCTCGTCGTCGACGCCGAACGGGTGATCGCCCCAGTGGACCCCGCCGCCACCGAGGAACTCGGGCACGATCGACATGGTGGGTCCGTCGTCGCCGCGCACGGGCGGGATCAGCTCGGTGTAGGAGTACTCGTACCAGCCGGGGATCGGCCCGGCGCCGATGCTGGTGACCGACAAGATGATGATGCCGATCAGCACGGCGAGGCCGATCATCGCCAGCTTGTGCCGGAAGAAGCGCTTGCGGGCGATCTGGCCCTGGCTCAGCCCGGCGACCTCGCGCTGCTCGTGGGTGAGCTCGTCGGCGAGCGCGTCGTCGTACAACTCGGGGTCGAGACCGCTGTCGGGTTCGTCGCCGTGGTGCTGCTGTTGGGGATCGAGCGGGAAGTTCATCAGTTGATCCGGATCCGGGGGTCGAGCACGGAGTACATGACGTCGGCGATGATGTTGGCGACGACGGCCGTGGCACCCACCACCATCGTCGCCGCCATGACGACGTTGGGGTCGAGGTCGCGCAAGCCGTCGATGAACATGCGGCCCATCCCCGCCCACTCGAAAACCGACTCGGTGATGACCGCGCCACCGAGCATGCCGCCGATGTCGAAGGCGATGATCGTCGCCAGCGGGATCAAGGCGTTACGGAGGCCGTGGCGCACGATCACGGTGCGCTCGGTGAGGCCCTTCGCCCGGGCGGTGCGGATGTAGTCGAGGTTGAGCACCTCGAGCATGCTCGCCCGGGTGTAGCGGGTGTAGCCGGCGAGCGAGATCAGCATCAGCGCCATCGTCGGCAGGATCATGTGGGCGAAGGCGTCGTTGTTGACGATCCAGAAGCCCTTGTCGCCGAGCCGCGGCTCGGAATGCCCGATCGTCTTGATCGGGCGGTTGCGCACGATCGGGTCGCTGGCGTACTCGTTCCACGACTGCATCAGGCGGTCGAGGAAGATCACCAGGCCGACCAGGAAGGCGACCAGCGCCGACACCTTGGCCGACAGGCCCTTGTCGTAGCCGCCCCACAGGAGGCCGATCAGGGCGCCCGCGGCGAGCGCGATCGCGGCCAGCAGGATCGTGTGCCACCAGCCGTACTTGGGACCGTCGAAATATCCCTGCAAGGGCAGGTAGAGCACCACCCCGACGGCTGCCGTGGTGAGCGCCGAGCCGAGCGCGCGCTTGTTGCCGATGCCGGCGAACACGGCCGTCGCGGCTACCGCGATGGCGGCCGCCAGCGGGATCAGGATCGCCAGGCCGATGCCCGGGTTGACGAGCCAGCCGGCCTCGGAGATGTAGGTGAGGAAGGCCGCGCCGACGGCACCCGACACGACCGCGATCAGCGTGCGCCGGTGCCAGCGCCCGCCGGCGATCGAGTAGGCGATGATCGCCGCGAACAGCCCGCCGAGCACGATCACCCACATCGGCAGGTGGGCTCCGTCGCGCCACCAGTCGTTGAAGTTGATGCCGCCCCAGTCCTTGAGGATGACCGCCACCCAGAACACCGGCAGCGAGAAGAAGAGGAACGTGAAGAACGTGACGATGTAGTCGAAGCCGGAGTACTGCCGCAGGGCGGTGACGATGCCGGTGCTGACCCCGAGCGTGATCGACAGCACGAACGCCGCGAACACCAGCTTGAGGGTCAAGGGGAGCCGCGACTTGAGCATCTCGTTGACCGAGAGCTGGGTGCGGGCGGAGATGCCGAAGTCGCCGGTGATCACGTCGCCGAGCCACTTGAAGTAACGGATCACGCGCGGCGTCTCGAGGTTCAGCCGTTCGGTGACCGAGCGGCGGACCTGCTCGCGCTGGATCGGATTGGTGATGTCGTTGAGGAACCCGAGCGGGTCGCCCGCATACGTCAGGGCGATGTAGACGAGGAACGACGCGACCAGCAGCAGGAGCACCGAGGCGATCAAGCGTCGAGCGAGAAAGGTGAGCATAGAGCGAGACGACCAGGAGAGAGCGGACACGGCGGGGGGGGGGGGGCGCGGGCCCCGCCCCCCCCCCCGGACGGGGG
>JAEZFY010000039.1 GCA_023417265.1 Actinomycetes bacterium
CCACCGAGCCGACGACCACCACCGACCCCGAGGTCACCACCACCACGTCGACGCCGGAGCAGCCGACCACCACGACGTCCACCCCGGACGAACCGACCACCACGACGTCGACGCCGGACGAACCCACGACCACGACGTCCAGCCCTGAGGGGACGACGACGACCACGTCGACGCCGGTGGGCCAGAACCCGCCGATTCCGCCGACGACACAGCTCGTGACGCCGACCACCTCGGGCGGCCCGGTGCTCTCGCCAGGGCTGCCGGCCACCGGTTCCGACACCAGTACCCAGATCGCCCTGATGGCGGCCGGGCTGCTGCTGGCGGGTACGGCGATCGTCGCCGTCACGCGCCGCCGCAGGTCCGACGTCGCCGAGATGACGTGATCTAGACGGGGCGGCGTCCGCCCAGGATGAGCGAGGCCGGTTGGGGACCACCCGACCGGCCTCGGCGCGTCACGACAAGGTCACCACCTCGGTGGGCGCTCACCCGAGTGCTCCCCCGGCCGCGACACGGGAGCCGTGCGCCGTCGGTGGACCTGCCGCCGCAGCGGCCAGAGTGCGTCAGCGGCCGATCGCGTCGCCGGTGGTGATGTCGAACGCGTGCAGGCGGTTCGTGTCGAGCGCGAGCGTGAGCCGCTCGCCGGCGCGCACCGAGTCGCGGGGATCGAGCGAGGCGACCACTGTGGAGTCCCCGGTGCCGATCTCGACGCCGGCGTCGGCCATGCGGACCGACGGAGCGTTGATGGTGGCATGCACCAGGAGCTCGGCGCCGAGCATCTCGACGATGTCGACGTCCACCATCAGTTTGGCGTCGCCGTCGTCGCCGAGCGCCTCGGGGCGGATGCCGACGGCAATCTGCTTGCCGACGTACTCGCGCAGGCCCGCCAGGCGCTCAGCGGCAGGACCGGTGACCGTCAGCTGTTGGTCGGAGATGTGGAGCACGATCGTGCCGGCGTCGGCCGAGGCGACCTGACCGAGCATCACGTTCATCGACGGCGAGCCGATGAACTGAGCGACGAACAGGTTCTCGGGGTGCCGGTACAGGTCGCCCGGGCTGGCCACCTGCATCAGTTGGCCAAGCCGCAGCACGCACACCCGGTCGCCCATCGTCATCGCCTCGACCTGGTCGTGGGTCACGTAGATCGTGGTGACGCCGAGGCGCCGCTGGAGCTTGCTGATCTCGGCGCGGGTCTGCACGCGCAGCTTGGCGTCGAGGTTGGAGAGTGGCTCGTCCATCAGGAACAGCTTCGGTTCGCGCACGATCGCACGGCCCATCGCCACACGCTGGCGTTGGCCGCCGGACAACTGCGCCGGCTTGCGGTCGAGGACCGGGGTGAGTTCGAGCAGCTCAGCGGTCTCGCGGACCTTGCGCTCGATCTCGGCCTTGTCGACTTTGCGCAGCTTCATCGCGAAGGCGATGTTTTCGGCGACGGTCATGTTCGGATAGAGCGCGTAGCTCTGGAAGACCATCGCGATGTCGCGCTCTTGCGGCCCCATCTCGTTGACGCGCACGCCGTCGATGAGCATCTCGCCACCCGAGATGTCCTCGCGGCCGGCGATCATGCGCAGCACGGTCGACTTGCCGCAGCCCGACGGCCCGACGAGCACGAGGAACTCGCCGTCGGCGACCTCGAGGTCGAGGCCCGGGACGGCGAGAAAGCCGTTGTCGTAGCGCTTCTGGAGGTTCTCCAACTGCAGGGTTGCCATCGAGGATCAGCCTTTCACGCTGCCGGCGAGGAGGCCCCGCACGAAGTATCGCTGGAGAGACAAGAACACGATCAGCGGCACGATCATCATCACGAACGCGCCGGCGGTGAGGAGGTGCCAGTCCTGGCCACGGTCGCCGGTCATGGCCAGGATCGCCGAAGTCATCGGGTGGTTGGTCTGGCGGCCGGCGAAGACCTTGGCGACGAGCAGGTCGTTCCATACCCAGAGGAACTGGAAGATCGACAGCGAGGCGAGGGCCGGTACCGACAGGGGTAGCACGAGGCGGGCGAAGATCGTGAGGTGGCCGGCGCCGTCGACGCGTGCCGCTTCGATCACTTCTCTCGGTAGCGAACCGATGAAGTTGCGTAAGAGGAAGATGCAGATCGGCATGCCGAAGATCGCGTGGGCGAACCAGACGGTGGGCACGCCCTCCAGTGCGTCCGGGTAGAACGGCCCGCTGAAGAACTTGAGCAGCGGGATCAAGCACATCTGCAGCGGGACGACCAGCAACGCCAACACGAACAGGAACAGGGTGTCGCGACCCTTGAACTCCATCCACGAGAACGCGTAGGCGGCGAACGCCCCGATGATGATGGGGATCAGCGCACCAGGAAGGGTGATCTGGATGGTGTTGAAGAAATAGTGACTGAGCGGCCGACCGTTCTGGTTCGTGTCGAGCGCAGTCCGATAGTTGTCGAGCGTGAGTTCCATCGGGTTGGCGATCCAGTTCCACCACCCGTCGGACTTGATCTTGGCTTCGGGGCGCAGTGACGAGATGAACAGCCCCAGCGTTGGGATCGTCCAGATCGCGGCGAGCAACCACACGAAGTACTTGCCGATGCCGCCACGGTCGATGTTGCGGACCACCCGCGTGCTGACCTTGGAGTGCGCGGCGGTTTCCGCCAACGGGCCCATCGGCTCGGTCGACGCGACGACGCTCATCAGTACCCCTCTCGCATGCGACGCTGGTTCCACGAGTTCACGAACACGATCGGGAGCACGAGGACGAACAAGATCACAGCCCAGGCGGCGCCGAGCCCGGCATTGTTCTGCGGGAACGCCTGCTTGTACATCTCGTTGGCGACCGTGCTCGTTTCGAACAGGCCGCCCTTACCCATCGTCTGGATGATGTCGAACACTTTCAAGGTGGTGATCACGGTCGTGGTGGCGACGGTGATGACGGTGCCGCGCACGTAGGGCAAGACGACACGGAAGAAGGCTTGGCGCTCGGTGGCGCCGTCGATCTTGGCGGCTTCGACGAGGTCGGACGGCACGCCCTTGAGCGCCGCCGACATCACGACGGTGGCGAAGCCGGCTTGGATCCAGATCACCACGATCATGATGAAGAACGAGTTGAGGCCGGGCACGAGCATGCTGTGCCAGCCGAAGAAGCGCCGGTTCTGCAGGAAGAACTGCGTGTCCTGCTCGCCGGGGAGCACGCGCAAGACGGAGTTGAGCAACCCGAACTTCTGTGGCGAGTAGACGAAGTTCCAGATAATGCCCGCACCGACCATCGAGATCGCCGTGGGGAGGAAGATCATCGCCTTGGCGATCGGTTCGCCGCGCATGCCGTCGGCGAGGCGGGCGATGAAGATGCCCACCGACGTCGCCGCGATCGTGACGAAGAACGCCCACCACAGCGAGTTGCGCAGCACGATCAGGCTGTCGTCGTCGGTGAAGATGTGGCGGTAGTTCGTGAACCACGACCAATCACCGGCCTTGTTGTCGAACGAGTACCGCACGTTGAGCAGGGCCGGGATGACCAGACCGGCGAGCAGGATCAGTGCCGGCAGCATGAAGACACTGGTTTGCATGCGACTGCGCCACGGGTCGGGAATCAGACGCGAGAGCCCGTACAGCCCGACGATCACCGCCAGCAGGACGGCGACGCCGGCGGCGGCTTTCAGCAACGAAGGAATGATGTCGATCACTCGCAAAGACCCCCGAACAACATGACGGCATCGTAATCAACAGGGGGCGGGCCCGTTCGAACGGACCCGCCCCCTGGTGTTCAGTAATCGGTGGACGTAGGCGTCAGACGTCGGCGATCAGCCGAGTGCGACCCACGCGTCTTCGATCTTCTGTGTGGCCTCTTCGGTGGTGAGCTCACCGAGGATCCAGTCGACGCCGACGGTCCAGAATTCACCTGCGCCGATTTCGCTCGGCATCAGGTCGGAGGCGTCGAACCGGAACACGTCGGCCGACACGAGGAAGTCGGCCACCGTGCGGGTGAGCTGGTCGGTCTCCGGGATGTTGTTGAGGTCGGCGCCGGTGTTCGGCGAGATCCAGCTGCCCTGCTGCATGCGCGAGTTGGCGTACTCGGCGCTGGTCAGGTAGCTGGCGACGAACTCGACGACGGGACGGTCGTTGAAGGCCGCGATGAACTCGCCGCCACCCAGCACTGCCTTCGGGTCGTCAGCGTTCTGCATCGGCTCGAAGAAGATGTTGAGGTCGCCTTCGGGGCCGATGACCGTGCCCTCGGGGAGGTTGCTCGCCCACCAGTTCGGGTGCTGGAAGAGCTCGCAGCCGCCGTCGACGATCGGGAGACCGGCCTGAGCGTGGTCGACCGACGGGATCGACTCGACACCGTTGAGGATGTAGTCCTCGTTCTTGATGATCTCGCCCGCCGCGTCGAAGGCGGCGATGACCTCAGGAGCGTTGAACGGGATCTCGTGGTTCACCCACTGGTCGTAGACCTCGGGCGTCGTGGTGCGCAGCATGAGTTCCTCGACCCAGTCGGTGACCGGCCAGCCGGTGGCGCCACCCGACTCGATGCCGAAGCACCACGGGGTCTTGCCGTCGGCGACCATCTGGTCGCTGAGGGCGATCAGGTCGCCCCAGGTCTCGGGAACCTCGTAGCCGGCCTCTTCGAAGCGGGCCGGGCTGTACCAGACGATGCTCTTGATGCCGGCGCCGAACGGCGGGGCGTAGAACGTGCCGTCGACCGTGCCGTAGTTGGCAAAGCCGGGGACGTGGTTCTCCTCGACGTACGGGAGCAGGCTCTCGAGCGGGGTCAGCAGGCCGTCGCGGGCGAGCGTGCCCAACAGGCCGGGCTGGGGCAGGATCGCCAGGTCGGGGGCGTCGCCGCCCTGGGCCCGGATCTTGACGTCGTCTTCGAGGGTGTTGGTGTTCTCGTGCACGATCGTGATGCCGGTGGCTTCTTCGAAGTCGGCCCAGGCGGCGTTGTAGCGGTCGCCTTCGACGCCGTCGAAGGTCGACATGATGACGACCTCTTCACCGGCGTACTCGTCGGTGTCGAAGTCGCCGAGGCCGACCTCGCCGGCGGGCGCATCGGTGCCAGCGGGGGCATCGGTGCCAGCCGGGGCATCGGTGCCGGCCGGAGCGTCGGTGCCAGCCGGCGCCTCTGTGGCCGCGGGAGCCGGTGCGTCGGTGGCGTCGGTCGAGTCGTCGTCGTCTCCACCACAGGCTGCCGCGACCAGCGACAGACCGAGGATGGCGGCGACTGCTGAGCGCGTGGCTCGCTTCGTCATGGATTCCTCCCCTTTGTTGACGCCGGGTCGTGAGGGACGGCCCGGTCGAACGAGAGCGTAACCGCCCGGACACGCGCAAACAAGGAAGCGCTTCCATATCTCGTGGGAAGCGGCGCGACACACAGGTTCAGAGCCCCCGCGGCCCCACAGCGGTGCCTGCCGTGCAATCCCCAACCGGCCGCAGACACAAGCTTCCGCCAGATCGTCCGTGTGTCGCGCCGCCACCGGCACGATGGCCTCAGGGTACGGGTGCACGGATGTGGAACGGAAGGGGACAACGGTGTGAATTCGTGTGGATTGCGCAGAGATTCTGTGGGTACCGCGGTCCGGGCCGATGCCATCGCCGAGCCGGATGTGGACGGACGGGCACCGGCCGATCATCATCTGCCCATGTCCGATGTGCCGCTCGAGCGGCTCTATCCTCCACCGGCTGGGCGCACCACCGTGGCGGACGAGTACGCGGTGGCGCGCACGGCGCGACCGCCGGCGAGGCGCCCGCGGGTCGGCGTGTGCATGATCGCCAGCATCGACGGGGCGACCGCCGTCGCCGGCCGTTCGGGCCCGCTCGGCAACCGCACGGATCGCGCCGTGCTCAGCGCACTGCGCGAGGTGGCCGACGTCGTGCTCGTCGGTGCGGGCACCGCGGCTGGCGAGGGCTACGGGGCGCCGCGCCGCGCCGGGCTTCGGATCGGCGTGGTCACCAACTCCGGACGCGTCGACGTGACGGGCGCCCTGTTCGCCAGCGGGGCCGGGTTCCTCGTCGCCCCGGAGCGCGTCGCCGTGCCGCTCGGCGTCGAGGTCGTCCGCGCCGGCGTCGCCGAGGTCGACCTCGCGC
>JAEZFY010000139.1 GCA_023417265.1 Actinomycetes bacterium
CCGGGTCTTCCCACTCGGGGGCGATCGACGGGCACTGTCCGGCGGGGGCGGTGAAGCGGGCGTTCGGGTGGGCGGCCGGACCGTCGCTGGCGGGCGTCCACGGGTTGCCCTTCCAGTCGGTGGCCGCGGCCGGCGCGTCCGGCGTGAGCCCCTCCCACCACACGTCGCCGTCGGGGGTGAGGGCGGTGTTCGTGTAGATGCAGTTGGCGTGCAGCGTCGCGACCGCGTTCGGGTTGGTGTCGACGCCGGTACCCGGGGCGACACCGAAGAACCCGGCCTCGGGATTGATCGCGTACAGGCGCCCGTCGTCCCCGAACTTCATCCAGCAGATGTCGTCGCCGATCGTCTCGGCGGTCCAGCCGGGAACGGTGGGCACGAGCATCGCCAGGTTGGTCTTGCCGCACGCCGACGGGAACGCGGCGGCGATGTACTTCGCCTCGCCGGCCGGGTTGGTGAGCTTGAGGATCAGCATGTGCTCGGCCAGCCAGCCGTCGTCGCGGGCCATCACCGAGGCGATGCGGAGCGCGAAGCACTTCTTGCCGAGCAGCGCGTTGCCGCCGTAGCCCGATCCGTACGACCAGATCTCGCGGGTGTCGGGGAAGTGGACGATGTACTTGTTGTCGGGGTTGCACGGCCACGGGACGTCGGCGTCGCCGGGAGCCAGCGGGGCCCCTACCGAGTGCACGCAGGGCACGAACTCGCGGTCGGCGCCGAGCACGTCGAGCGCGCCCTGGCCCATGCGGGTCATGATCCGCATCGACACGGCGACGTACGCCGAGTCGGTGAGCTGCACGCCGATGTGCGCGATCGGGCTGCCGAGCGGACCCATCGAGAACGGCACCACATACATCGTGCGGCCGGCCATCGCCCCGCGATAGAGCTCGGTCATCTCGGCGCGCATCTCGGACGGGTCGCGCCAGTTGTTGTTCGGGCCGGCTTCGGCTTCGGTTGCCGAGCAGATGAAGGTGCGGTCCTCGACGCGGGCGCCGTCGCCCGGGTCGGAGTGGGCCCAGTAGCTGTTCGGGCGTTTGGCCTCGTCGAGGCGGGTGAACGTGCCCGAGTCGACGAGCTCTTGGGCGAGCCGGTCGTACTCCTCGGCGGACCCGTCGCACCAGTAGACCTCGGCAGGTTGGAGGATTGCCGCCCAGTCGTCGACCCACTTCGTGAGTCGTGCATGCGTGGTGGTTGCGCTCATGGGAAAGGCCCCTCTCGTGACGCCGTTGTCGCTTGGAGTGTGGCCAGTCTGACGCACCGGTGAACCGCAGTCACCCACTGGATCGATTCAAAGTGAACGCGTTTGTTCCGATGCGGCGATATCGCTAGAACAGATGCGAGCGGCCTCAGTAGCACGAAAACCGAAAGCCCCCCGCATCCACGGGAGGGATGCGGGGGGCGAACCGGGATGGCTGGGGGAGTATCCGCCCCACCGCTCGGTCAAACCTGAACTGCGAGAATTTCTTGGCGACCCGCTCAGCTGGCGCCGGGGGTGCCCATGTCGACCTCACTGCCGAGTCGCAGACGGGTGGCCCGGCCGCCCTCGTCGAGGTCGAAGATCACCCGCTGGCCGGGGCGCAGCATGCGGAAGATCGAGCCGTCGAGCGCCGTGCTGGCGAGCTCGTAGTCGGCGAGGTCGGTGTCGCACATGACGACGCCGAGACCGGTCGCCGGTTCGTAAGCCTTGATGACGCCTTGCATCGTCAGGCGGAGCGGCGTCAGCCGGCCTTGACGATCTTGCCGGCCTTGATGCAGCTGGTGCACACGTCGACCCGCTTGGTGGCACCCTTGACGAGCGCGCGGACGCGCTGGATGTTCGGGTTCCAGCGCCGCTTGGTGCGGCGATGCGAGTGCGACACGCTCATGCCCCACGACGGGCCCTTGCCGCACACTTCACATTTCGATGCCATGACTCACTCCGGCTGCTTGACGTTCTCGTAGGGGCAGTCGCCCACACGGCCAGCAAAGGCTAGCGGGACTACCTCCGGCCGCCACCGTTACGCTGGCGCAGTGCCCACACTCGAGCGGCTCGACGTCCACGCCCTGCGGTCGCTGATCACCACCTTCCGCGACACGGTACGCCGGCACCAGAGCGGGCTCAACCGCCTCAACGTGTATCCCGTGCCCGACGGCGACACCGGCACGAACATGGCGCGCACGCTCGACTCCGTCGTCGCCGAGATGGAGGGCGCACCGAGCGACGACCTCGACGCGACGTGCGACGCGATCAGCCACGGATCGCTGATGGGCGCCCGCGGCAACTCGGGCGTGATCCTCAGCCAGGTCCTGCGCGGGTTGTCGTCGACGTTGAAGGGTCGCCTCGTCGAGCCCGCCGCCGACTCCGCCAGGGCGTTCGCGGAGGCGCTCACCGAAGCATCCACGAAGGCCTACGAGGCGGTCGGCAAGCCGATCGAGGGCACGATCCTCACCGTCGTGCGCGAGTCGGCCGACGCCGCCCGGGCCGCCGCCGCCGAGGGCGCCGGGCTGCTCGACGTCGTGCGTGCTGCGCGTGCGGCCGGCAAGACGGCGCTCGACAACACGCCCGAGCTGTTGCCGGTGCTGAAGGACGCTGGGGTGGTCGACGCCGGGGGTGCCGGCTATCTGCTCCTGCTCGACGCCGCCCTGCACATCGTCGCCGGCGACCCGTTGCCGGAGGCGCCGCCCGATGACGGCGACGACTCGGCCGCGTTGGAGCGTGCCGCTGCGGTGGCTCACCGCGCCGGCCACGACGGCGAGCTCGACGTCAGCGAGCAGCGCTACGAGGTGATGTACCTGATGGATCTCGCCGACGCCTCGATCGGCGACTTCAAGCGCGGCTGGGGCGACATCGGCGACTCCGTCGTCGTCGTCGGGGGTGACGGGCTGTGGAACTGCCACGTGCACACCAACGACATCGGCGCGGCGATCGAAGTCGCGCTCGACCTCGGCGGGCGGCCGAAGCAGATCAGGGTCACCGACCTGTTCGAGGAGGTTGCCGAGGAGCACGCCGCTCGGGAGGCCGCGATCTCGGCCGGTGCCGGTGGGGTCACCCCGGCCGCCGGAGTGCGGAGCCGGGCGGGGGCCGGGTTGCCCCCGGTCACGACGGCGGTCGTCGCCGTGTGCAACGGCGACGGGCTCGCCGAGCTGTTCGGCAACCTCGGTGTGCAAGGCATCGTCACCGGTGGGCAATCGCTCAACCCGTCGACGGCTGAGCTGCTCGACACGGTCGCCGTCGTCAACGCCGACCAGGTCGTGCTCCTGCCGAACAACAAGAACATCATCCCGGTGGCCGAACAGGTCGCCGCGTTGACGTCGAAGACGGTGCGCGTCGTGCCCACGCGGACGATGCCCGAGGCGCTCGCCGCGCTCGTGGTGTACGACCCCGAAGCCGGAGCCGACGAGAACGCCGAGGAGATGACGGCAGCCGCCGAGTCGGTGGCGAGCGGCGAGGTCACCCAGGCCGTCCGCGACTCGAACAGCGACGTTGGCCCGATCCGCGAGGGCGACTGGATCGGCATCGTCAAGGGTGACGGGATCGTCGCCGTCGGTGCGGCGCCGGTTGGTGTGGCCACGCAGTTGCTCGACGTGTTGATCGGCGAAGCGGGTGAGCTGTTGACGATCGTCACCGGCGCCGACGCCGAATCGTCCGCTACCGCGCAACTGGTCGCCTGGCTCGACGCCAACCACGCCGACGTCCAAGTCGAGGTCCACGCCGGCGGGCAACCCCTCTACCCCTACCTCTTCGGCGTCGAATAACCCCGCCGGCTCCGGCCAGATCGCCCGATCGCGGCGTTCCGTCGGGCCTCGTTGACCGACGTCAACGTCGGCCCGCCGGTGGTTGAGCTGTCGAGACCACCCCTCATCACAACGGTGCGCGATCCTGGGGTGGTGAGTTCCGAGCCGATCACGTTGCGCGAGTTGGCGGGGATCGACGTAGGTCGACTGAAGGGGGTCGGCGATCGCAAGCGGGCGGCGCTCAACGCGCTCGACGTCGACACGGTGCTCGACCTGCTCACCAACTATCCGCGCCGCTGGGTCGACCGCACCAACGAGGCCCGAATCGCCGACCTCGTCCCCGGCGAGGAGGCGCTCGTGCTCGCCGAGGTGCGCAGCGTGTCCAAGCGCGTCACGCGCACGCGCAAGACGATGGTCAACGTCACGGTCGGCGACGGCTCCGGGCGCATGCACATCGTCTTCTTCAACCAGCCGTGGCGCGAGCGCCAGCTCACGCCCGGTCTGCAGATCGCGGTGTTCGGCAAGGCCGACACGTACCAGGGCGGGCTGCAGATGGCGAACCCGATCGTCGACATGATCGGCGACCGCACCGGCCGGATCGTGCCCATCTACCCGCAGTCCGAGAAGGCCCAGCTGTCGACGTGGGAGATCGCCGGGTTCGTCGACGAGGCGCTGCGTCGATGCGCCGAGCGCGGCATCGCCGACCCGATACCGGCCGACGTCGTCGCTCGGCTCGGCATGCCCGACCGGCACGCCGCGCTGCGGTCGATCCACTCGCCGGAGTCGATGCGCGAGAAGGAGCACGCCCGGCGCCGGCTGGCGTTCGACGAGCTGCTGCGGGTCCAGCTCGTGCTCGTCCTGCGCAAGCGCGCGCTCGAGGCCGGGTCCCGGGGGCTCGCCCACGCGGTCGCCAACGGGGCGCTGGTCCGCCGCTTCCACGACGCCCTGCCGTACCCGTTGACGCGGGCGCAGCACCGCGTGATCGCCGAGATCGAGGCCGACCTCGCCGCCCCGCACCCGATGCACCGCCTGCTGCAGGGCGACGTCGGTGCCGGCAAGACGGGCGTCGCCGTGTCGGCGCTGCTGGCCGCCGTGCAGGGTGGCCACCAGGGAGCCCTGATGGCGCCCACCGAGGTGCTCGCCGAGCAGCACGCGGCCGGCGTCAGCGCACTGCTCGGCGACCTGCGCGTTCCCGACCCCGGCAACCTGTTCGGTGAGCGGCCGGTGCGGGTCGAGTTGCTGACCAGCCGGATCGGCGCGGGCGAGCGGCGCGAGATCCTCGCTGGCCTCGCCGACGGCAGCGTCGACATCGCGATCGGCACGCACGCACTGATCCAGGAAGGTGTCGGCTTCCAATCACTCGGCGTTGTCGTCGTCGACGAGCAGCATCGCTTCGGCGTCGAACAGCGCGCCGCCCTGCGGGCCAAGTCCGCCGGACAGGTACCCGACGTGCTGGTGATGACCGCCACGCCGATCCCGCGCACGGCGGCGATGACCGTGTACGGCGACCTCGACGTGAGCGTGCTCGACGAGCTCCCGCCCGGACGCACACCGATCAAGACGCAGTGGGCGGCCGGCCCGCTGATGGAGCGCGAAGCATGGGGCGACGTGCGCAGCGAGGTCACCGCCGGGCGCCAGGCGTACGTCGTCACCCCGCTGATCGAGGAGTCCGAGAAGCTCGACGTCGCCTCTGCCGAGCAGACCTACGAACGGCTCGTCCACGACGAGCTGCAGGGCTTGCGGGTCGGGTTGCTGCACGGCCGCCTTGGCGCGTCCGAGAAGGACGCCACGATGGAGCGCTTTCGCACCGGCGGGCTCGACGTGCTCGTGGCCACCACCGTGATCGAGGTCGGCGTCGACGTGCCCAACGCGACCGTGATGGTGATCCTCGACGCCGACCGCTTCGGCATCGCCCAGTTGCATCAGCTGCGCGGGCGCGTCGGCCGCGGCGAGCACCCGTCCACGTGCTGGCTGGTCACCGCCGCCGACGACCCGAACCCGCGGGTGGAAGCGCTGGTCGCCACCACCGACGGGTTCGAACTGGCCGAGGTCGACCTCGAGCTGCGCGGCGAGGGCACGCTCATGTCGACCGCGCAGAAGGGTCGTTCCGACCTCAAGCTGGCGAGCCTGCGCCGGGACCGCGAGCTGGTCGAGTTCGCCCGCGCGGCGGCGTTCGATCTCGTCGACGCCGACCCGGGCCTCGCCGACCACCCCGTGCTCGCCGACGAACTGGCGCTCCTGTTCACCGACGAAGCGACGGAGTTCCTCACCAAGTCGTAGCCTCGCGGCCCCTCAGCCAGGGCGTGAGAACTCGACGCCGACCGCACACAGGTGGGTGCCCGGCCCCGGATCGAAGCTGACGTAGAGCGCCTCGCCGGCGTCGGCGCGCTCGGGCGTCGGCAAGGCGACTCGGGCTTCGAGCCGCGAGACACCAGGGGCAATCGTGAACGTCGGCGCATGGACGATCTCCCCGTTGGCGGTGCCGGGGCGCTGCGCCCACAGCGTGAGACTGAACTGCTGCTGGTAGATCGAGGTGTTCCGGGCGCGTACCGACAGGGCGGTGATCGTGGAACCGGTCGTGAGCGGCACGGAGTGACGCATGCCGGAACTGTTCGAGTCCGGAGCGAAGCATGCGGTGCTCGAGCTTTGGAGGAGCTCGCCGCCGGCCGGCGTGAAGGCCCCGCCCGCCAACGTCAAGGAGTCCGCTGGAGGTACGCGTGCGTCCAACGCGGCATCGAGCGCCGCGTTAGCGACGTACGCCGCGTCGGTCTGGGCCTTGGTGTAGTAGCGGTCGTCGTGGTGATGGTCCGTGTAATAGCCGACCACGTCGGCGAGCGCGTGCACGCTCCCGAAGCGGTTGAACACCGAGAACTGGCCCGCCGGCGACAGACCGACGGTGACCGAGTTGGGCGCGGGAGCGGTGCCGGGAGCGGGGTTGAGGTGCGAGGCGGCGGGGCGATCGGCGCCGGCCGGGAACAGCGTCAGGAACGTTGCCTGGGTGGCACCGACGGCGGTCACGTTGAGCGCGAGTCCGGTGGCCGCGTCGGGCAGGACGCAGTTGCCGACGGTGCCGCGGCCGGCAACGGTGTAGGTCTCGTCGGGTCCGAGCGGCGATGTCCGCCCGCCAACCGAGTTGGGTGCCGGACGCGTATCGAAGAGGCGGCATGGCGTGATCGGGACGAACGTCGCCGCCCCATCTGGCGACGTCGCATCGATCAGCCCAGCGCCGCCGGCGCCGAGCGACACGGCCAGTGCGGCGCCAACGGCTGCCCAGCGGGTTCGGATCATCTGCGGGACCGGCATGAGGACCTCCTCAGTGGTTGGATTGGCGGTGCAGCGGAGCGTGCAGCACCGCTTGTTACGCAGCGGCGTGCACGATGAGGCCGGTGATCAGCATTCCCTCACACGTGTCAGCCGCATCGGCTCCTCTCCGGTTGAGAGCGATCGCGAGCGCGTCGCCTGGGAGGAGTTGGTCACCGTCGATCAGCATGTAGGTGGTGCTGACGATGCTGTTGGCGAACAAGTCCGGGGTCGCTCTCAGCCGGGTCTCGTCGACCGCAAAGTTGTTGGGGATCTCCCACGTCTCGCTCACGGTGAAGCCGGCGGCATCCGGCCGGCTGACATACGGCCCGTTGGCCGACCACACCGAGTCGCACGGGAGTACCGGCGCTCCAAATCCGGATACCGGTATCCACCCCATGTCGACCTGGATGTCCGTTCCGGCGACGTACTCCGGCGGCACTTGGAAGCCGTACCAAACGCGCGAGAAGACGCCGTCGTTGAACGCCATTCCCGCCGCGGTGACGCCGCTGCCGAAGGTGAGCGCCGGCCAGAACTCGGTGCTGCTGCGGTTGGCATCCAGATCGGACGCCGCGATGTGGATCGACCACGGACGGTCGATCGCGTCGAGTGCGGCGGTGAAGTCGGCGTTGACGGCGTCTGCCTGCTGCTTCGTGTAGTAGCGGTCGTCGTGGTGGTGGTCGGTGTAGTAGCCGACCACGTCGGCGAGCACGTGGACATTGCCGAAGCGGTTGAACACGGAGAACTGCCCGGCCGAGGACAGGTCGACGGTCACTGCGTTCGGTGCGGGGGCGGTGCCGGGGGAGGGGTTGAGGTGCGAGGCGTTGGGGCGATCTACGCCAGCCGGGAACAGTGTGAGGAAGGTCGCCTGCGATGCATCGACCGCGGTGACGTTGAGCACCAGCCCGACGGCGGCGTCAGGCAGGTTGCAGCTGCCGGCGGCGCCGTGAGCTTCGATCGTGTAGGTCTCGTCGGGGCCGAGCGGGGCCGTACGTGGGCCGACCGTATTCGGCGCCGGGCGCGTGTCGAAGAGGCGGCACGGCGTGATCGGTACGAACGCCGCCGCTCCGTCGGGCGCGGTGGCGTTGATCAACCCGACGCTGCCGGCGCCGAGCGACACGGCCAGTGCCGCGCCGACGGCTGCCCAGCGGGTTCGGATCTGCGGGACCGGCATGAGGACCTCCTCGGTCGAAGGTCGCCACGCTTGCGGCGATCCTGAACCGGGTCAAGCGATTTTCCCCGGCCGGGGCCCGCGATCAGTCAGGCATGGTGTAGGTCACGACGGCACCTTTGAACCCGAGGGCCGCGTCGACAGCTTCCCATGCCGATTCGCTCGCCCCGACGTCGATGCTCAGCGCGCCAGCGGTGGACACGTCAATGTCGAGTCCGGTGAGTGCGGCCGACCGCACTGCCGCGCTGCTTCCCGTCGTGGTGACGCTTGTCCCCGCAACGAAGACGTCAGACGCGGTGTCGATCATGTTCCGCGCGAGCGTCATCGACAGGCCGTCGTCGTCGTTGTCAACGTAGTAGTACGTCAGGCCGGTGATGGTCGCGCCGGCCGGGAGCGCCAGCGCTGCCCGGACGGACGGAAAGCCACGGTTGGCGCCGTCGACCACCCACACCCCCTTGCCACCGCGAGAGATCACGACATCCCCGTAGAACGGTTGGAACGCCTCGGGTCCAAGGGTGATCGTGTAGGTCTTCGGTGCGGTCGCGGCGGCGATGGCAGCATCCGTTTGGGGCTTCGAGTAGACGTCGGCGGTATTGGCCTTGCCGGTGGTGGCCGCCTCGATCGCCGCGTCGGTCTGGGCCTTGGTGTAGGCATCGACCGCAGCGGGGGCGTCGGGCAGCCCGTCGATCGCGGTGTCGATCGCCGCGTCGGTCTCGTCCTTGGTGTAGTAGCGGTCGTCGTGGTGGTGGTCGGTGTAGTAGCCGGCGACGTCGACGATCACGTCGACCTCACCGAAGCGGTTGAGCACGTCGAAGCGGCCGGCCGGGTTGAGCGCGACCGTCACTGCGTTGGGCGTCGGCGGCTGGTCCGGCGCCGGGTTCAGGTGCGACACGGTCGGGCGATCGACGCCGGTGGGGTAGAGACGTACGTTGGTGAGCTGCGTGGCCCCGACCGCGGTGACGTTGAGTTGCAGGGCGGCCGTGCCGGTCGGAAGGTCGCAGTCGCCGGCGATGTCGCCCCAGCCGTCGAATGTCACCGGCTTGTCGGCAGCGAGCGGTGTGCTGTGCGGGCCCACGTTCGTGGCCGGCCGCGTGTCGGCCAGCCGGCACGGCACGATCGGCACGTAGGTGGCACCACCGGAGGCACCGGCCGCGCGGGCGATGCCGAGTCCGCCGGCACCGAGCGACACGGCGACGGCTGCGCCGAGCGCGGCCCAGCGGGAGCGGCTCGGGTGCGAGCTGGCGCGGCGCGGGTGGATCATGGGTGTGTCTCCTTGACGTGAGATGGCGTGGTGGTCCCGTCGATCTCTCGTCACGGGCACGTCCGGCGGGCGCAAGGTAACGAGTCGCCCGATCTCCGGTCGACCGATTTACGCGTGCGCTCATTCGCGCATCGACGGCGTCCGCAACGACCTGGCAACTACGTTTGGCGGCCGATGAAGGTGGCCGTGCGGATCACGTTGATGATCGTCGGCTTCGCGATCGCCGGGTTCGTACTGTGGCGGGCGTTCGACGACTTCGACCTCGCCGCGGTGGGGCGCTCGATCGGGGCGATGACCTGGGTCGACGTCGTGCGACTGGTCGGCGCCTTCGTCGTGTTGCTGGTCGCCGAGGCGTTCCTCGGCGCAGCGTTCATCCCCGGCCTCACGTTGCGCCACGGAGCGCTGTCGTGGCTGGCCTCCAATGCGATCGCGAGCGTGGTGCCGGGCCCGTCCGACGTGCCCTTGCGCTACCGCATGTTCCGCTCGTGGGGACTCGAGCCGGCCGATGCGGCGACGGCCTCCGCTGGGGCCACGCTGATCAACGTTGCCTCCAAGCTCGTCGTTCCGGTGTTTGCCGGCCTGGCGATCTGGATCGGTGACGTCCACGTCGGCGGCGTGCGCAACCTGATCGTCACCGCCGGCGCGGTGTCGGCCGCAGTCGTGGTCGTCGTCGGGTTCGCATTCGGGTCGGAGCAGCGCACCGCGGCTGGCGCAGGACTGCTCGCCCGGCTCGTCCGTCGCCCCAAGTGGGCAGGTGGGATCGTGCGCTATCGCAACAGCGCGGCAACGTTGCTGCGGCGCACGTGGCATCGGGCACTGATCGGCATTGTGCTCGTCACCGTGTTCACGGTCGTGCTGTTCGTGTGGAGCATGCGCGCGGTTGGCGTCGAAGACGCCAACGCGTCGTGGCTGGCGCTGTTCAGCGTGTGGGCGATCGTGCGCGGGCTCACCGTCCTGCCGACCATGCCGGGCGACGCTGGCGTCAGCGAGTTGGCGTTCGTGTCGTTGCTGAACCAGGCGTCGGACGGGGTCAGCGTGAACACGGTGACCGCCGGCATCGTGCTCTATCGGGCGATCACCTGGATCCTGCCGATTCCGCTCGGCTTCGCCTCGATCGCCCTGTGGCGGTGGGACGTGCGCCGCCACCGCGGCCGCGTCCCCGCGCACGCCGAACCAACGGCGGGTCAGGGCCCGATCGGCACACCTGACGTGTAGTGCAGGGTGACCGACCACAGCGTCATCGCGTGCGTGGTGCACAGCGAGAAGTACGTGTCGTAGTCGGGGCCAGGAATCGGCCCCTCGTCAGCCGTGGGAGGCACGTCATCCCGGTCGTGCGCGATTGCGGCTGATCGCGACCCGAGCCCGCCCGGCAGGGACACGCTCGAGTTGATCATGTTGATGACCTCGGTGGGTGCGCCGCCGATCCCGGCGCCGCGCCGCAGGCTGACGATCCGTGTCTGCACGAGCACGCTGCTCGTTGCCGAGTAGGCCAGCTGCGCCGTGTTCAGCCGGGTGCCGGCCGGTACCTCGATCGGGAACAGGAGGCACCCGGTGACGGCGCCTGCATTCTCGTGGCGCCAGCGGCGATCGGCGTTGAGTTCCCACGGCTGGTCGCCAACCGTCGTCGCGTCGAGGAAGTGCGGCGTGTAGGTGGTCACTGGCGGCTCGGCCAGCAGCGCATCGACGTCGCCTTTCGTGTAGTAGCGGTCGTCGTGGTGGTGGTCGGTGTAGTAGCCGAGCACGTCGATGACGACGTCGACCGAGCCGAACCGGTTGAACACGGAGAACCGACCGGCGGCGTTGAGCGTCACCGTCACTGCGTTCGGGGTGGGGGGCTGACCCGGGGCCGGGTTGAGGTGCGAGGCGCCTGGCGTCGGCTCACCCTCCGGATAGAAGCGCAGGTTCGTGAGCGTGGTGGCGTTGACGGCGGTGACGTTGAGCTGCAACGCACTCGTGCCGCTCGGCAGGCTGCAGTCGGGAGCCACGGCGCCCCAGCCGTCATAGCCGATCATGCCGTCGGCGCCGAGCGGTTGGCTGTGCGGGCCGACGTTCGAGCTGAGTCGGGTATCGGCGAGGCGGCACGGCACGATCGGCACGTACGCCGAAGCGCCGGCGGGCGACGTGGCGTAGCTCAAGCCGACACCTCCGGCGCCGAGCGTGACGGCGACCGCCGCACCGAGCGCGGCCCAGCGGGTACGCAACACAGAACCAGACAGCATTCGCCCTCCTCGATGCAATCGAACGGGGCAGCTTGGCCGTCGTGGCGGGGGGCGCGCCAGCGATTATCGGACGGGACGTGTCGCCGCGGGCGCCGCCTGGCAGGGTGGTCGGTAGCGTCGCTCGGCGTGAAGCGGCGTGAGAAGGCGGACCGGATCGGCGAGCTGCTCGACGAGTTGTATCCCGACCCGCCGATCCCGCTCGACCACGTCGACCCGTACACGATGCTCGTGGCGGTGGCGCTCTCGGCCCAGACCACCGACAAGAAGGTCAACGAGGTCACTCCGGCGCTGTTCGCCGTGGCCGGTACGCCCGAGCGGATGGCGGCGCTCGACCCCGACACGATCCTCGGCTACATCCGCGAGATCGGGTTGGCGCCCACCAAGGCCAAGAACCTGTGGACGATGGCCAATCAGATCATCGACGCCGGCGGTGAGATCGAGCCGACGTTCGAGTTCCTCGAGTCGCTCGCTGGGGTCGGCCACAAGACTGCCAGCGTCGTGATGGCGCAGGCGTTCGGGGTGCCGGCGTTCCCGGTCGACACGCACATCCACCGGCTGGCGGTCCGGTGGGGACTGTCGGAGGGCAAGAACGTCGCCCAGGTCGAGAAGGACCTCAAGGCGGTGTTCCCGCGCGACACCTGGAACCGGCGTCACCTGCAGATCATCTACTTCGGCCGCGAGTACTGCCCGGCCCTGCGCCACGACCTGACGCAGTGCCCGATCTGCGCGTGGGCAGCCTCGAAGAAGCAGATCGCCGCCGAAGCACCGCGACGCAAGCGCTGAGCGGCCCGTTCAGCTGGCGGCGTGGGCGGCCAGAATCCGGGCGACGCACTCGGTGACGTGCTTGGCGACGTCGACCGGCAGGTACTCGTTCGGGCCGTGGGCGTTGCTGTCGGGGAGCAGGGCACCGGTGATCACGAACTGCGCATCCGGGAACATCTCGCCGAGCATGCCCATGAACGGGATCGAGCCGCCCTCACCGAGCGTGCTCGCTGGATTCCCGAACGCCGCCGTCGAGGCTGCGTCGAGGGCCGCGCGCAGCCACGGCGCGAACGACGGGGCGTTCCAGCCGGGTCCGACGTGGTTGGCGTCGAAGGTGACGTTGGCGCCGTACGGCGGATCGGCCGTGAGGACGCGCGTGACCGCGGCCCGGGCGGTGTGCGGGTCGACCGTGGGTGGAAGGCGGAAGCTCAATCCGAGCGACGTCGACGGGCGCAGCACGTTGCCGGCCCGGCTGTTGGGCGGGAACCCGTCGGCCCCGACGTAGCTGAGGGTGGGGCGCCACGAGCGCGCCAGTAGTTGCTCGACGGGGTCGTCCACCATCGGCTGCGTGCCCCCGGCCCACGGGTATTCGCTCGCCGCCGGCTCGGGAAGCGCGGCGGCGGTGACTTCGGCTTCGGCCCGCCGGTCGGCCGGGATCTCGGTGCGCAGTTCGGGTACGAGGATCTCGCCGGTGCGGGCGTCCTCGACACGGTCGAGCAGTTCGCGGATGATGCGGAAGCTCGACGGCACAACGCCACTCGCAACGCCGGAGTGGGCGCCCGCTTCGAGTACCTCGACGGTGAGCACGCCGCCGACCAGGCCGCGCAGCGACGTCGTGACCCAGAGGTGCTCGTCGTCGGCGGCGGCGGAGTCGAGGCACACGACCAGTTCGGGCGTGCCGAGGCGGTCGCCGAGCGCTTCGAGGTGGGCGGGCAGGTCGGGGCTGCCCGACTCCTCCGATGCCTCGATCAGCACCAGCAAGCGGGCGTGGTCCCAGCCCTCGCGGTGCGCCGCTTCGACTGCCAGCAGCGACGCGAACGCGGCGTACCCGTCGTCGGCCCCGCCGCGGCCGTAGAGCCGGGTGCCCTCGAGCACCGGTGTCCACGGGCCGCGACCGTCGCGCCAGCCGGTCATGTCGGGCTGCTTGTCGAGGTGCCCGGAGAGGAGCACCGTGCGCTCGGCCAGGTCGGGCCGGGTGGCCGGCACCTCGGCGACGATCAGCGGGCTGCGGCCGGGGATCCGCTGCACGTCGACCGTGAGCCCGGGCACCTCGCGGGCGGCGAGCCATCCGAGCACGAGCTGAACCGCTTCCTCCATGAAGCCGTGGGCCTCCCAGTCGGCGTCGTAGCTGGCCGACACGTTCGGGATCGCGATGTAGCGCGTGAGCGTGGGGACGATGTCGTCATCCCACACGGCGTCGATGTGCTCGGAGATCGTGGTCACCCTCCGGAGGCTAGGCGCCCGTCCCACCCCACCCAGCCGCCGAGCCCCCGTGGCCACCTCCCACTCCCTACCCCTCAACTCTGCTCTCAAACTCTGTGGCAGGACATGTGGCCGGTTGGTCCAGTTGTCCTGCCGCTGACGGTCGGGTGGCGTGCTCGGGTTTCTGTGGCAGGACATGTGGCCGATTCGCCCAGTTGTCCTGCCGCAGAATGGCCGGGGTGGCCGAGGGTCGAGGGGGTGGCGGGGAAGCAGCGGGTCAGCCGCGGCGCATCGGGGTGTGGGGGATGCCGTCTTCCAGGTACTCGTCGCCGGCGACCGTGAAGCCGAACCGGGCGTACCAATCGACCAGGTGTGACTGGGCGTCGAGCGCCAGCGGACCGGGTGTCGAGCCGAGCACGTACTCGACGAGCTGTGCCGCCAGGCCGCCGGACCGGGCCGCCGGACGGGTGACGACCCGACCGATTCGCCGCACCGAGCCGTCGTCGAGCACTCGCAGGTAGGCGTCAACCGGTGTGCCGATCCACACGTGGCGTGTTCCCGGCTCGGGGTCGCGCCCGTCCGGGTCGAGGTACGGGCAGTTCTGCTCGACGACGAACACCTCGGCACGCAACCGCAGGATGTCGTACAGCTCCGCGACAGAGAGCTGGTCGAACTGCCGGTCGTGGATCATTCCGGGTCGAGGTCGAGGTCGTCGGCCTCGAGCACCAGATCCCAGCGGTCGAGGCAGTCCTGGCAGCGGTACGTGACGATCTCGCCCACCTCCCACGCGCCGTCCTCCGGCGGATGGGAGAGGAGGAACGCCCGTCCGCCGCAGTCGACACACACGATCTCGCCGGCCGGATCCACCCGCCCAGTATGGCCCGCAGTCTGTGGCAGGCCAGGTGGCCGGTTACCCACTTGTCCTGCCGCAGCGTCCTCGGGGTGGGGAGGGTCGTCGTGCCCATGGACGCTGTCGATGAGATCGACTTGGGTGCTGGTCATGCACGATCCCGACCGCCGGCTCGCCGATCTCGCCGCAACCAACGCGGGTGCCTTCTCCCGCAGCCAAGCCCACGAGCTCGGCCTGTCCGACGACCAGCTGCGCGGGCGCGTGCGCTCCGGCCGGTTGATCCAGACCGGACCGCACGCGTTCCGGTTCCCAGGCCTCCCGACCGGACCGCAGGTCGAGCTCGTCGATCTGCTCACCGACGTCGGGCCGCCCGTTTGGGCGTGCGGCCGAACGGCAGCCGCACTACACGGGTTCTACGGCGTGACGCTGCGTCGGCCGTACCACCTGCTCGTTCCGCGGGAGCGCAGCATCAACCGCTGGAACGTCCGGGTCCACCGCAGCGACTCGACACCGCTGATCGATCAGACGCGCGTAGGAACGATCCCGGCGACCACGGCGGCGCGCACGCTCATCGACCTCGCCCGCGAGGCCACCGCCACCGAGCTGACCGCGTGGCTCGACGGCGCACTGCGCGATCGGCTGATGTCGGAGGATCTGTTGCACCGGCGCATCGTCGCCCTGCGCACCCGAGGCCGGTACGGCCTTCCCAAACTGCACGCCGTGTTGGCCGGACACGAGGTGTCCCGCGGCGGCCACAGTTGGCTCGAGCGTGAGTACCTGCGCTTACTCGCCGCGGCCGGCCTGCCGATGCCGCTCACCCAGGCGGTGCTGACGAGCGCCGGCGATCGCCTCGTCCGGGTCGACTGTCGCTTCGCCGGGACGCCGGTCGTGGTCGAGTTGCTCGGCTACCAGTGGCATCGGACCAAGGCCCAGATGGCCGTCGACGCGAAACGCATGAACGCACTCGTGGCCGCCGGATTCACGCCGTACCAGTTCACGTACGGCGACGTGGTCGGCGAGCCCGAGACCGTCGTCGCCGCGACCCGCGATGCCCTGATCCGTCACGCCCGCCCCGCCTGACCGAGCAGCCGCCTCCTCGGGTGCCCCGCACCCCGCTCTGTGGCAGGACATCTGAACGATTCCTCCAGTTGTCCTGCCACAGCGTTCGGCCTCGAGTCTGTGGCAGGACAACCGGCCGGTTCGCCCACTTGTCCTGCCACAGAGTGAGGAGAAGTGAGGGATGGGTAGGAAGAAGTGAGGGCGTGCAGAAGACGTGACGAGCCGGTGGCAGCGGGGGACGGGCGGTGGCCGGCGTAGCCTGGCGGAATGCGTGTCGTGGCCGGGGAACTGCGCGGGCGCAGGATCGAGGCGCCGCCAGGCAACGACACCCGGCCCACCACCGACAAGGTCCGGGAGGCAGTCTTCAACGCACTCGGTAGTGCCGACCTGATCCGCGACGCCGTGGTCGCCGACCTCTACGCCGGGTCGGGGGCGCTCGGCATCGAGGCGCTGTCGCGGGGCGCCGCCCGGTGCACGTTCGTCGAGCGCGACCGCACGGCACTGCGGACCCTGCGCGCCAACCTCGACCATCTCGGGCTCGGCGACCGCAGCAGCGTGATGACCGGCGACGCCCGGGTGCTGGCCCCAGGAATCCCGGCCGACCTGGTTCTCGCCGACCCGCCCTACGGGTTCGACCGATGGGACGAGCTGCTCGCCGCTGTGCGGGCCGACTTCGTCGTCGCCGAGGCAGGTCACGAGCTCGTGCCGCCGGCCGGCTGGACGGTCACCCGGGCGAAGCGCTACGGCCGAACGTGGGTGACGTTCCTCGAACGGACCCCCGGATAGCTTGACCCGCACATGAACGTGCCGGTCCTGATCCCGGGGAGCTTCGACCCAATCCACTACGGCCACGTCGACGTCGTCGACCAGGCGCTCGAGCTGTTCGGGGCGGTCGTGCTCGGTGTGCTCTACAACCGCGAGAAGCCGTCCGGGCTGTTCACCCCGGACGAACGGGTGGCGCTGGCCGAAGCGAGCCTGGCTGGACGCCCCAACGTGGTCGTGCGTTCGTTCAGCGGCCTTGCCGTGCAGGCCGCCGCCGACGTCGGGGCGCACTGCATCGTCAAGGGCCTGCGCACCTCAGGCGACTACGAGATCGAGCAGCAGATGGCGCACACCAATCACTCGGTGACGGGTATCCGCACCGTGTTCGTGCCGTGCCGCCCCGAGTACGGGTACGTGTCGAGCCGCTTCATCCGCGAGATCGCGGCCCACCACGGCGACGTCGCCCACATGGTGCCCGAGCCCGTGGCCGAGGCCCTCACCGATAGATTCGGGGCTTCCTCATGAGTTACGACGACGAGTACGACGAGTACGACGACGACGATCCGTACGCCGAGATCGACGACGACTACCCGCCCGCGGGCACCCCGCAGGGGTACGTCGGCGACGCCGAGACTCTGTTGCGGCGGGCGATCGACATCATCGCCGACGCTCCCACGATGCCGCTCTCGTCGTCGCCGCGCATCGATCGTGACGAGATCATCGAGCTGCTCGACGAGGCGCTCGCCCGGCTGCCCGAGGAGCTCCGCCAGGCGCGCTGGATGCTCAAGGAGCGTCAGGACTTCATCAACAAGACGAAGAAGGAAGCCGAGGAGATCCGCGAGGCGGCGCGGGTGCAGGCCGAGCGGATGGTGCAGCGCACCGAGGTGGTGCGTGCGGCCGAGGCTCGCGCCCGGCACGTGCTCGACACGGCCGACAACGATGCTCGCCGGCTGAAGCTCGAAACCGAGGACTTCCTCGATCAGCGCTTGGCGAGTTTCGAGATCCTGATCGACAAGCTCTCCAAGACGGTCGCCGCCGGACGCCACAAGCTGTCGATCGGCGAAGCCGGCCTCGAGCTGCGCGGCGCGGTCGCCGGGGCGCGTCAGCACGACGACGACGACCCCGACCCCAGCAGGGGTTTCTTCGATCAGGATCGCTGACGTGTCGGTCGCCCCGGCCCTGCGGGCGTTGCGGGTCAACGCCATCGAGCTGCTCCGCCAACCCGGCGCCAGCCGCGACGTCGAGGTCGTGCTCGGCGATGCCGCCCAAGCCGAGCTCGAGCTCACCGATCCGCGCATCGCCGGCGAGATCACCGTCGACGTGCGGGCCACCTCGTCGCTCGACGGGATCGCC
>JAEZFY010000175.1 GCA_023417265.1 Actinomycetes bacterium
GTGACGGACGCGGTGACGGGCGCGGTGGCGACCGGCGTCCACGTCGTGACGGCGACCGCCCGCGCCGCGGGCCGTCGTTCACGCCGCCGCCCGAACTGCCCCAGCGCCCCAAGCCGCAGCGCCTCAAGCCCGGCAAGGCGCACCGCAACGCGGTGCTCGCCGAGCTGCCCACCGAGCAGCGCCCGATCGCCGAGCTGACCTTGCAGGGCCTCGCCGCGGTGCGCCAGAAGGTACGCGACGAGAATCAGAAGGCTGTCGCCGACGGCCGCCCGGCGATGCCCGAAGCGTCGGTCATGAAGATGGCCGAAGAGCTCCTGCCGAAGCTGCGTGTCGCCGAATGGCGCGACCGCGCCGAGGCTGCCCAGGCGCAGATGGCCCAGCTCGACCTGCGCGACCTGCGCAGCGTGGTCGCCGCCGCCAACGATCCGGTGGTCGCCCGCGACGAGTCGACCCGTGCGCTCGCCGCCGAGCTGGCGGCTGCGCTCACCACCAAGCAGGAGCAGGAACTGGCGCTGTGGTTCGGTGATGTCGACGCCGCGCTCGCGGTCGGCCGCGTGGTGCGTGCCCTGCGTCTGTCGTCGCAGCCACCCAAGGCGGGCGTGCCGTTCCCGGCCGACATCGCTCAACGCCTGGTCGACTCCGCCAACGCCGCGCTGGCGCCGATGGATCCGCCCGAACGGTGGATGGCGATGCTCGAGGCCGCCGCGTTCTCACCGGTGCGGGCCCAGATCAAGCCGGTGCGCAAGCCCGACACCGTCAGCGACGAGTTGCTCGCCACGGTCAAGCGGCTCGCCCCGGCGCTCCCCCAAGTGGCGGCGCTGTTCGAGGTCGAGGTCGACCCGAAGGCCCCGATGCCCAAGCCCTTGCGCCCCGGCCCGCGCCCCGGCGACAAGAAGGACGCCCGGGCAGCCAAGCCCGACGCCAAGCCCCGCCGTGACCGCATCCCCGACCCCGCCGCGCCGGCTCCCGAGACGGCCGCGACGAGCGACACCGCGACCAGCCCCGAGGCGGCCCCCAGCGAGGCTCCCGAGACGGCCGCGACGAGCGACACCGCGACCGGCGCCGAGGCGGCCCCCGACGAGGCCCCGGTTCCCAACGAGGCTCCCGAGACGGCAGCGACGAGCGACACCGCGACCGGCGCCGAGGCGGCCCCCGACGAGGCCCCGGTTCCCAACGAGGGTGCCGAAGCAGCGGTCATCGAGCCGCCCGCGGACGCCGAGTCGACCACCGCCTCGGCGAGGGGTGCGCTGCACGACGACGCCGCCGAGGAGATCGCCGACGCCTGACCCGGCGCGAGCCAGAAGCCTCAGCGGATTGGCGGGGCGGGTCACCGACACTCGCAGGCGAGCTCGACAACCAATGTTGTCCCTGCCGGCCGGCTCGCGGCTGGCTGTCAGGTGAGGGGGGTCGAGACGATGATCAGGCGGGCTTTGATGCCGGCCCGTTCGTAGAGGTTCTTCATGTCGCGGTCGCCGGGGAGCGCTTCGCCTTCGAGTGTCGTCGCCCCGGCGGAGCGGGCGGCGTCGGTGGCGGCGCCGAGCAGTTCGTCGCCGAAGCCGAGCTCGCGGGCTTCGGGGGTGACGTAGACGTCGACGATCCGGGCGAGCGCTCCGTCGATTCGGCACACCACGTAGCCGACGACGACGTCGTCGACGTGGGCAACGAACACGTTCGCGTCCGGCGCAGCCCACGCGCGCTCGGGGTGTTCGTCGAGCCAGCGCGGCCCGCCACGCTGGTCGACCAGGGTGCTGCGGGCCTCCGCTTCGAGGGCCGCCAGGGCGGGCGCGTCGCTCGCCGTGGCGGGGCGAACGTGGGGATCGATCATGGCTGCAGCTGGGCGATCTTGGCGAGCACCGACTGGCGGTGGCGCTTGGCGCGTTCGTAGTCGGCGACCAGTGCCAGCTCGTCCGGGGTGAGGGCGGTGAGGCGGTCGACGACCTGGCTGGCGGCGAGGTGGTCGTATCCGTCGATCGGGAGTTGCTCGACGTGCGGTGCCGGTGTGCTCGGCGGAGGCTCGACCGGTACCGGAGGCGGAGCGACGCGCGTCGGCTCCTCGACGGCGTCGGGGTGGCGGCGCCGGGCGACCGTGGCGACGAGCGTGGCGACCGCGCCGAGTGGCGCCCACACGGCGACGTCGACGAACCGCCGGTGGCGCCGCATCAGCCGAAGATCGGGCAGGCGTCGTCCTCGACGGGGCAGCCGGGCGCCGACGTGCGGACGAGCAGGAAGCAGTTGGTGCAGAGCACCTCGTCGGCGCGCTTGGGCTGCAGGCCGTCGACGGCTTCGCCGGTGGCCTTGCCCTTGGCCGCGCCGTCGTCCTCGTCCTCTTCGTCGTCGTCCTCTTCGTCGCTGGCGACCATCCGGTCCTTGAGGATCCGGTCGAGGTCGGCTTCGACGTCGTCCGGGGCGATCATGTCGTCGTCGTCGTCTTCGTCGTCCTCGCCCTTGCGCTTGCGGGCTCGGGCGGCGGTTTCGCTTTCGCTCTCGTCCTCGTCCTCTTCGGCCTCGTCGGCGGCGTCGGTGTCGTCGTCGTCTTCGGCGACGAACGCTTCGTCGTCTTCTTCCTCGAAGACCTCTTCGTCGGGGCCGTCGAGTTCGTCTTCGTCGGCATCGATCGCGTCGAGGTCCTCGACCTCGTCCTCGGCCGCTTCGTCCGGTTCGAGCGCGTCGTCGCTGACTTCGTTGTCGTCGGACATGGGACTCCTTGATGCTGGGCGGACCCGGGGGGCTGGGCGTTCGCGCCGGGATCATAGGCGCGCCCGGGCCGCGTCCAAACCCGGTGCGGTACCGGGTTCGGTCAGGAGAGTCGGCGGGCCTCGGCCTGGCGTTCGGAGGCGAGCCGTTCGAGCTCTGGCGCTTCGGTGGTCATGTGGCTCATCGCCGCGGCGATCGCCCGGTGGCCCGCCTGTTCGGCGATCAGGCGGTGCATCTCGAGGGCGACCCGCCGGTACGACGGGTGGCCTTGCGGGCTGGAACGCAGTTCGAGCAGGTGGATCGCCTCGCGGGCGTTGAACTGCATGACGTAGCGCAGGCGGTAGGCCATCGCCACGGCGTACCCGGCCTGTTCATCGAAGCCGGCGTCGCAGAGGTCGTCGTGCAGGCGCGCGGAGCGTTCCATCGTGTCGTCGAACGTGCCCGCAGCTCCGGCGGCGTCGACCAGCTCGGGCCGCACGTAGCCGTGGGCCGGGTTGAGCCGTTGCCATTCGATGGTCAGCATGCGGTGGCGCTGGAGGTCGCGGAACGCGCCATAGTCGGAGAGGACGTCGAACCGGTAGTCGACCCGCTCGAAGGCGCGTCCGGGTTTGTGGCGCCGGTTGTGGCGTTCGCCGATGTATGCCCGCAGTAGGGCGACCCGGTCGTCGGCGGGGAGGGTGCGCACCCGGTCGAGCAGGGCGGCTTCGCTGAGCTGGCTGTGCGGGTAGCAGATCGCGGCGAGGAGCTTGTCTTCGGCGTCGGGGTCGAAGTCGACGAGCGTCACCTCCGGCACGTCGCCAGGGGCCTCGGTGTCGTCCCCGAACAGGCGCACGACTTCGCGGGCGGTCGCAGTGCGGGTGTCGGCGAGGTATGCGCTCCAGGCACTCCCCCGTTCGGGCAGGTCGACTCGCTTGAGGAAGCTCGGGATCACTTTGCGGAGTTCGTGGAGCATCAATCCGGCGTAGTGCTGCGCCTCGGGCAGCGGGTGCGCGCGCATCCGCAAGAGGAGCGCCTCGAACCCCTGCCCGGAGCCGTAGATGCCCACGTTCGACAGCGACGCCGCCGGGAGCATGCCGCGGACGGCGTCGAGGGCTTTGGCCCGGGTGGCCTGGCGCCACACGAAGTCGCTGTCGCCGGGTTCGCGGGGGACGGTGGCGCGGACGTGTTCGGTGACGGCTTCGGCGACCGCCGAGTAGGCGTCGAAGATGCGGTCCATGTCGCCCACGTAACGGGTGCCGAGTGCGCTCGTGAGGATTGCGGGGTCGCGGTAGAAGCGGTAGCGGCCGCCGAGTCGGGCGTCGTAGGCGATGTATCGGGTGCTCTGCTCGAGGTAGCTCATCAAGCGGCCCCACTCGAGGATCTTGGTCAGCAGGTTCGATGCCTGTTCGCAGGCGAGGTGGACCCCGCCGAGTTGGGCCACCGAGTCGTCGCCGTACTCGAAGAACACCTTGTCGTAGAGCTGCTCGGCGCGCTGCACGCCGGTGGTGGCGTCGACGGTCTGGTCGCCGGCGATGTCGAGGTCGCCCACGAACTCGTCGAGGAACAGCCGCCGGAGACTCTTCGGGCTGCGGCTGTAGCGGGCGAACAAGGCCCCTTTGACGACTTCGGGCAGATTGACGAGGGCGAACACGGGCCCGTCGAGGTTCGTGAAGTAGCGCCGGAGCACGTCTGCTTCGCCATCGGAGAACTCCTCGGGGACGTAGACCGTCACGAGTTCTCCACGGGGCGCACGGCGCCATCGTACGGCCGTGCCCGGCGCGACGGGGTGACCGTTCGCTAGCTGGGAAGACGCGGCCCGACTCGCCCCACCGCCGGGGCTGCTCGTACCGTGCGCGGCGTGGGAGCACGCGCCGATCTGGATGTCGAGGCAGTCGTCGTCGGAGCCGGGTTCGCGGGGTTGTACATGCTCCACCGACTGCGTCAACTGGGTGTGTCGGCGACGATTCTCGAGGCGGCCGGCGACGTCGGCGGCACGTGGTACTGGAATCGATACCCGGGGGCGCGCTGCGACATCCCCACCACCGACTACTCGTATACGTTCGACGCGGGGCTCGACGAAGCGTGGCAGTGGTCGGAGAAGTACGCCACCCAGCCCGAGATCCTGCGCTACCTCCAGTTCGTCACCGAGCGGCTCGGGTTGCGCGAGGCGATCCGCTTCGACACGGCGGTCGTGTCGGCCCGTTGGGACGAGGCCGCGGCGACGTGGCAGGTGGCCACCAGCGACGGCGACACGCTGGTGTGCCGCTGGTTCGTGATGGCGACCGGCTGCCTGTCGGTGCCCAAGGAGATCGACATCCCGGGTGCCGAACGGTTCGCCGGGCCGGTGTACTCGACCGGGCGCTGGCCACACGCCGGGGGCGATTTCGCCGGGATGCGAGTAGGTGTCGTCGGCACCGGTTCGTCGGCGATCCAGGCGATCCCGCTGATCGCCGAGCAGGCCGAGCAGCTGGTCGTGTTCCAACGCACCGCGAACTTCTCGATTCCTGCAAGGAATGGTCCGGCGCCCGACCGCATCGAGTGGCGACGCAGCGACCGCGCGGCGTATCTGGCGGCCATGCTCGACTCGGCGGTCGGGGTGCCCCAGGAGCGGCCCACCGAGCTCGCCGCGCAGGTGCCGGCCGACGAGCAGCGCCGCCGCTTCGACGAGGCCTACGCAACCGGCGAGATGATGCCGGTGCTGTCGCTGTTCGCCGACCAGCTCGTCAATCCGGCTGCCAACGAGGTGGTCGCCGAGCTGATGCGCGAGCGGATCAGGGAACGGGTCGGCGAGCCGGAGCTGGCCGAGCGGCTGACCCCCACGGGCTATCCGGTGGGCACCAAACGGCTCTGCCTCGACACCGACTATTACGAGACGTTCCGACGGCCCAACGTGCGCCTCGTCGATCTCCGCCGCGAGCCGATCGTCGGCGTCACCGAGCGCGGCATCGACACCGCCGCCGGGTCGTTCGAGCTCGACGCGATCGTGTGGGCCACCGGCTTCGACGCGATGACCGGGGCGGTCGTGGCCGTCGACATCGTCGGCGCCGACCGGCTGACGTTGCGCGAGAAGTGGGCTGATGGACCCCGCACGTACCTGGGCCTCACGGTCGCCGGGTTCCCGAACATGTTCCTGCTCACCGGCCCGGGCAGCCCGTCGGTGCTGTCGAACATGGTCGTGTCGATCGAACAGCACGTCGACTGGGTGACCAGCCGGATCGCCGAGATGCGGGCGGCCGGGTTCGACCGGATCGAGGCCACCCGGGCAGCCGAGGACGGCTGGGTGCAACACGTCAACGACTACGCCGACGTCACCCTGTTCCCGCAGGCCAACTCGTGGTACATGGGCGCCAACGTTCCCGGGAAGCCGCGCGTGTTCTTGCCCTACGTCGGCGGTGTCGATCGGTACCGGTTGGCGTGTGACGAGGTGGCCGAACGCAGCTTGCTCGGGTTCGAGCTGTCCGGGCCGGGGGGCGTGCAGCGCAACGACGGCCTGATCCGGGAGGTCCAGCCCGACGTGGTGCTCGTGCTCGAGGCCCTCGCCGAGTTCGGGTTGCCGCCGTTGGAGACGCTGCCCCCGCCAGCGGCGCGCGAGCTGATGGCCGCGATCGGCGCTCAGAACCCACCCGGGCCGGCCGTGGCCGACACGGTCGACGGCGTGCTGCCCGGCGCCGACGGCGGCGACCTGGCGTGGCGCCTGTACCGCCCGACGCCCGCCGGACCGCACCCGCTGCTGGTGTGGTTCCACGGCGGCGGATGGGTACTTGGCGGGGTCGACTCCGACCAGCCGCTGTGCCGTGACCTGTGCGTGCGCGCCGGGGTGGCGGTGCTCTCGGTCGACTACCGCCACGCCCCGGAGGCCCGCTTCCCGGCGGCCGTCGACGACGCCCGGGCGGCGGTCGAGTGGGTGCGCGCCCACGTCGACGAGCTCGACGTCCGGCCCGACGCCGTGCTCGTCGGCGGATGGAGTGCGGGCGCCAACCTGGCCGCCGTGGTGGCTGGCGAGGTGCCCGGCCTCCGCGGCCAGGTCCTGCTGACGCCGGTAACCGACGCCGACTTCTCGCGTCCGTCGTACACCGACAACGGCGACGGGTTCGTGCTGACGACAGCGCTGATGCACTGGTTCTGGGATCACTACTGCGACCCCGCCGACCGCACCGACCCGCGCGCGTCGCCGCTCCGGGCCGGCCATCTCGGCGCGCTCCCGCCGGCGGTGATCGTGACGTGCCAGTTCGACCCGCTGCGCGACGAGGGGCGGGCCTACGCGGCGGCGCTGGCGGACGCCGGCGTGCCGGTCAACCACATCGAGGCGCGCGGGCACACGCACACGTCGCTGACGATGGTCGACGTCGTGATCTCCGGGGCGAAGTACCGCGCCGAGCTGGCCGCCGCGATCGGGGCCCTGCTCCCCCAGCGCTGACGGCCGGCCGGCTCAGACGAGCAGTTCGAAGGCGTCCGGGCGGACGGTGACGGCGAGCTTGCGGGCCACGCCGGCGTTGACGCCGTCGAGCCACACGCCGATCGGGTCGTCCCACTCGAACGCGGCCGTGCGCACCGAGCGGGTGGTGAGCGAGGGGTGCGGAAGATGGGTGCCCTGTGGGAGCCGGCGCCACGCCTGCCACCGGGCCCGCCGGCCCATCGTTGCCGCGACCTCGATCACGTCGGCGCGGCCGTCGTTCGGATGTGCGCGCGGCGCCACGTTCCACTTGCCGACGTAGTCGACGTTGCACACCGCGACCATCGGGCCGCGCCACCACCCGCGGCGGGCGATGACGTGGGCGACCACCGTGCGTTCTGGGCCGTCGTCGAGGCGGACGATGAGGGCGTCGACCGGAAGCGCGGTCGTGAAGGCGCCCGCTGCGGGCGCACCGACCGCGCGGTGCAGATCACCGCCGGCGACGGTGAACGGCCCCCGCTCACCCGCCGCCAGGTGGCGGGCGAGGTCGGCGTCGTCGGCCGCAGCCGTCGCCCCGGCGTCACCCGTGACGCGGCGCCCCCACTCCTCCCCTGCCCTGATCGTCATCGCGCCACCAAGCAACGCTGCGGCAGGACGGCTGGACGGATCGACCACCGTTCCTGCCACAGCGGAGCGCAGCGTTCGGATCGCGGCGGCGTGGTCACACCGGTTCGACCGCGGCCGAGTCGGACACGACGCCACGAAACGCAGCCGCCGCGGCTTGACGGGCACTGCGGCGGGTGCTCTCGAGCGGGGCTACCTCGGCGATCTGGCCGAGCAGGTCGACGAGCTGCTTGATGTTGCGGACGAAGTCGCCGCCGGTGAGCTCACCGCCGCTCGCCTGCTCGGCTTCGACGACGTCGGCGAATCCCTCCCCGGCCACCCACGCGTACGCCACACCGAAGAAGGTCGGGTCGGGTGGCCGGTGCTCGGCCAGCCCGCGCGCCCGCTCGGTCGCGGCGAGCTCCTGGCTGAGGCGTTCGATCGACTCCCAGCGGCGCCCGATGTCGGGCGACGGGAACCACGGCCGGGGCGGATCGTCGGGCGACCGGTGCTCGTACACGAACGTCGACACGAGACCGGCCAGCGTGGCCGGCTCGGTGTCGTCGAGCAACCCACGACGGATCGCCTCGGCGACCAGCAGATCGGACTCGTGGAACACGTTGGCGAGCACCTCGCCGGCCGGCGTCAGCCTCCACGCGGCCACGTCGACGTAGCCGAGTTCGCCGAGCACGGCGAGCACGTGGTCGAACTCGCGCACGAGCGTGGAGTTGCGGTGCTCGACGCGCTGTTCGAGCTGACGCACCTCGTCGGCGATGCGGTCGGCCTGGGCGGCGGTGCGCAAGCGCTCCTTCAGGTCCGGATCGGCCTCCACGGGATGCATCCCCGTGCCGATCAACGCGGTCTCGACGCCTGCCCGAGCGGCCTTCTTGGCCCGCGCCGGTGCGGCCAGCTTGGCCTGCTTGATCCGGGTGGCCACGGCCGTCCGGTAGTCGCTGCGGTTGGGCGCGTACGCCCCAGGCAGCACGATCGTGCCGATCTGGGTGGGCATCGCGTCGAAGTCGTCGATGCCGAGCTGGAGCACGTGCCCGGCGGCGGTGATCGCGGTGACCTTGAGGCCCCCCTTGCGGTGTGCGGTCGCGACCACCGCCGCGGGCCCGTGGTGCTTGCCCTTCGACACGTGGACGAGTGCACCGGGCTTGAGCTTGACGAGCGCCAGTTCGTAGGGATGGTCGCGACCGTTCGTGCTGCCGCGTCCGGCGGCGACTGCGGCCCGGTACTCGTCGATGTCGCCGAACGGGCTCGCTGCCGCGGCACGGAGCTCGGCGTGGCGCTCCCCCAGGCGCTGGAGACGGCGCTCGACGCGCACGACGTCGCGGTCGGCCTGGAACTGGGCGAACGACAGCGCCAACAGCTGATGCGCACGTTCGGACGTGTACGTGCGCACGAGGTTGGCGGCCATGTTGTAGGTGGGCCGGAACACCGAGCGGAGGTGGAACGACCGCGACGTGGCCAGTTCAGCCACCTGGTCGAAGCGCACCCACGGGCTCCAGAGCACCACCGCCGACCCGTGCTCGTCGATGCCGCGTCGCCCGGCCCGCCCGGTGAGCTGCGTGAACTGCCCGGGCGACAGGGTTTCGTGGCGGTCGCCGGTGAACTTGGTCAGCTTCTCGATGACGACGCTGCGGGCCGGCATGTTGACGCCGACAGCCAGCGTTTCGGTGGCGAACACCACGCTGATCAGGCCTTCGGCGAAGCACCGCGCGACGATCTCCTTCCACGGCGGGAGCATCCCGGCGGGGGGGGCTGCCACCCCGGCGTCGAGCTGCTCGACGAAGTCGTCGTAGCCGAGGACCGCCAGGTCGGCCGTGGCGAGCCCCTCGAGGCGAGCGTCGATGATCGTGCGGATGCGCGCGCGTTGATCCGGGTCGGCGAAGCGGGCGCCGGCCTGCACCAGGCTGCGCGCCGCTTCGGTGCAGCCGTTACGGCTGAAGATGAAGAAGATCGCCGGCAGCAGGTCGTTCGCCGCGAGGATGTCGACGGTGTCGCTGCGGCTCGGCGTGGCGAGCACCCGCCGCCCGCTCCCCTTCAGCCCGCGCTGGTCGTCGCGGCGGGCGCGGCCCCGGTCGCGGCCGCCACCGCGTACCGCGCTGGCGTCGAGGCGCAGGGCTTCGTTGTTCGGGCGCCCGTCGATGATCGTCGGCATCAGGCGCGTGCGGTCGTTGGTGCGGTCGTGCACGAGATAGAAGTTCTCGAGTTCGACCGGGCGGCGCTCCTCGAGGATCGCCTCGCTCGGCCCGCGCACGGTCGCGACCCACTCGGCGAGCTCGCGCGAGTTGCTGACGGTCGCCGACAGGCACACCAGGCGCACGTGTTGCGGGAGGTGGATGATGACCTCTTCCCACACCGGCCCGCGGTAGGCATCCTGGAGGAAGTGGACTTCGTCGAGCACGACCACCGCCAGCTCGCGCAGGTCGCGGCCGGCGTACACCATGTTGCGGAGCACCTCGGTGGTCATCACCACGATCGGTGCGTCGCCGTTGATCGAATTGTCACCGGTCAGCAGCCCGACCGCGGCTTCGCCGTGGTGCTCGACGAGGTCTCGGTACTTCTGGTTCGACAGGGCCTTGATCGGCCCCGTGTAGAACGCTCGGCGCCCATCGCGGAGGGCGGCTTCGACGGCGTATTCGGCGACCACCGTCTTGCCACTGCCGGTGGGCGCCGCGACGATCACGTGCCGGCCGGCGTCGAAGGCGTCGATCGCCTCCCGTTGGAACCGGTCGATCTCGAAGGGGTAGCGGGCCAGGATGTCCTGCCGGTCGGGCCGCACCCGGCCAGTCTCGCACGCCCCGACCGGGACCGGGCGGAGGCCCCACACACGGGTGCCTGCCTCGGGGATGGGTCAGGCGACGGCTTCGCGTTTGCGCTGGGCGCGTTGGATCAGCCAGCCGACGAGGATCGCGAGGAAGTACAGGACGATCATCGGGCCGGCGAGCGCGGCCAGGGAGATCGGGTCACCGCTCGGGGTGATCACGGCGGCGAGGGCCACGGTGCCGACGATCGCGTACCGCCAGGCCCCGAGCAGGGTGGCTGCCCGCACCACGCCGAGCATCTGCAAGAACACGAGCAGCACCGGGATCGTGAAGCCGACCCCGAACGCCACCACCATCAGCGTCACGAGGCGCACGTATGCCTGAACCTGGAACGTCGGGTTGACGTCGTCGCCGGCCCATCCGATCAGGAACTCGAGCGCCTTCTCGAGCGTGAGGTAGGCGATCGTGCCGCCCCCGGCGAACAGCACGACGGTGGACACGACGAACCCGAGTGCATAGCCGCGCTCGTGCTTGTGCAACGCCGGCACGATGAACTTCCACAGCTGCCACAGGAGCACCGGCAGGGCGAGCACCACGCCGCCGTAGAACGACACCTTCATCCGGGTCGCGAAGCCCTCGATCGGGTCGAGGATGACGAGGCTCACGTCGCGTGGGTCGGCGTCGGGTGGCAACCCGCAGAACTCCGGTCCGCGGCGTACGCACAGGTTGACGTAGGGCCGCGTCAACCACCGCATCACCTGGTCGTAGAAGGCGATCACGAGGATCGTGCCGAGCATGATCGCCAGCGCTGCGCGGATGATCCGCATGCGCAGTTCGGCGAGGTGTTCGAACAGCGTCATCTCGCCGGTCGGCGACACGGCCGGCCGGTTGCGTCTGCGCAGCTTCATGCGGGGTCGTCGGTGGGTGCGGCCGGTTCGCCCTCACCCGGGGGTTCGGGGATCCACGGCGTCGCCTCGGTGGGCACGTGGCTCGGGTCGGCGGGGGCGACCAGCGGAACGTCGGGCATGGCGGGGGCCATCTCGGCGCTGTGCGGCTTCTCGTCGCGCTCGCCGTTCGAGAGCTTGGTGAAGTCGGCCGAGTCGCGCAGCAACGTGGCGGTGTCGCGCACTTGGCCGGTGACCTCGTTGACCGACTGGTGGAACGGCTCGGCGGCCTTGCGGAACTCCTCCTGGAACCCCGACGACAGCTTGCGCAGCTCGGCGTACATCCGCCCGGCCTTGCGCATCGCGTCGGGTAGCTTCTCGGGGCCGAGGACGACGAGCGCAAGCAGGACGATGATGATGATCTCGCCGCCCTGCAGGTTGAACACGTCGGCAGTCTACGGATCGCCCGAACAGCTGGCAGGATGAGCGTCAGCGTGCAGCAGCGACTTCCCTCCCTCCTCGACCCGCCGATCCTGTTCGCCCACCGGGGCGCGCGGGCGTACAAGAACGAGAACACGATCGAGGCGTTCGAACTCGGCCTCAAACTCGGCGCGACGGGTCTCGAGAGCGACGTGTGGCGCACGGCCGACGGTGAGGTGGTACTCGATCACGACGGGGTGGTGCGCAAGGGCCTCCGGGCGCGTCCGCTGGCCGACTTCCGGCGCGACCAGCTGCCGAGCCACATCCCCACCCTCGCCGAACTGATCGATGCCTGCGGCAGCGACTACCACTTGTCGCTCGACCTCAAGGATCCCGACTGCGGGCCGGACGTGATCGCTGTCGTCCGCGAGGTCGCTCCCGACCTGATGCCGCGGCTGTGGTTGTGCAGCCCGCGGCTGAGCGTGGTCGAGCCGCTGCGGGCACTCGACCCCGACGTCAAGCTGGTCGACTCGACCCGCCTCGACAAGATCAGCGAAGGTCCAGAACGCCGCGCCGCGCACCTCGCCAAGGTCGGCATCGACTGCATCAACATGCACCACACGTTCTGGAACGGCGGGCTGGTCGCCCTGTTCCACCGCTTCGACCGACTGACATTCGCGTGGGACCTGCAGTTCGAGCACCTGCTCGAACCGGCCCTGCGAATGGGGGTCGACGCCGTGTACAGCGACTGGCCCGACCGGATGGTCGACGTCGCCCGCCTGGTTGCTGCGACTGACGACTAGCGACGCGTTACAGCCACTGCCAGTCGGCGCGCGGCCAGAACACCACGAACGCCCGGCCGACGAGGTCGTCCTCGGAGATCTGGCCGAGGCTGCGGCTGTCGGACGACTGGCCGCGGTTGTCACCCATCACGAACACGTGGTCCGGTTCGATCAGCACGGGCTCGGTGGCACCCTCCCACGACGTGCACATGCCCTCGTCGAGGTACGGCTCGTCGAGCCGGAAGCCGTTGATGAACACCTCGCAGTTGTCGATCTCGATCGTTTCGCCGGGGAGCGCGATGACGCGCTTGATCAGGTCGCGCTCGGTGGACCCGGTGAGCTCGTGGAGCACGACGACATCGCCACGGTTCGGGTCGTGGAGGCGGTACGACAGCTTGTTCACGAACACCCGGTCGCCGGGGTGCAGCGTCGAGAACATCGACTGGCCCTCGACCTGATAGTGGGCCAGCACGAACGTGCGCACCACGATCGCCACGAACAAGGCGATGCCGACGACCAGGATCCAGTCGAAAAAGGCCCGGGCACCGGGCGACAGCAGCCGGTCGTCGTCGGCGCCCGGCTCGGCGCCCGCGTCGGGATCGCCGGGAACCGGGTCGATCGCGTCGGCGGGATCGGGGGCGTCGGGCGCCGGGTGCGCAGTCAGTTCGGTCACGCGCCCGTCACGGTATCCGACGAGCCCGGCGATGCCCGATCAACTACAGCGACTCGATCAGCTTCTCGACCCGTTCGTCGCGGCTGCGGAACGGGTCTTTGCACAGCACCGTGCGTTGCGCCTGGTCGTTGAGCTTGAGGTGCACCCAGTCGACCGTGTAGTCGCGGCGGCGCTCCTTGGCGCGTTTGACGAACTCGCCGCGCAGGCGCGCCCGAGTGGTCTGCGGCGGCGTGTCGATCGCCGTGTCGATGTCGGCATCGGTGCACACCCGCTCGACGAGCCCGCGGTCCTGCAGCTTGTGGAACGGGCTGCGCCGCCGCGACACGTCGTGGTACTGGAGGTCGAGCAGCTGAACCCGGGGGTGCCCGAGCGGGAGTTCGTGGCGGGCCCGGTAGGCCTCGAGCAGCTTGTACTTGATGACCCAGTCGAGCTCGCGGTCGAGTTTGAGCGGATCGTTCTCGAGCTGGGTCATGCAGTGCTCCCACATCTCGAGCGCCTTCTGCTCGAACGGCGGGAAGCCCTGATGGTCGGCGTAGCGCAGGGCCCGGTCGAGGTACTCGCGCTGGATGTCGAGCGCCGACACCTCGCGGCCGTTGGCGAGCCGGACCACGCGCCGGCAGGTGATGTCGTGGCTGATCTCGCGGATCGCCCGGATCGGGTTCTCGAGCGTCATGTCGCGCAACACGACGTTCTGGTCCTCGAGCATGCGCAACATGCACGCCGCCGCGCCGACCTTCAGGAACGTCGCGTACTCGCTCATGTTCGAGTCGCCGACGATCACGTGCAGGCGCCGGTACATCTCGGCGTCGGAGTGCGGTTCGTCGCGGGTGTTGATGATCGGGCGGCTACGCGTCGTGGCCGACGACACGCCTTCCCAGATGTGCTCGGCACGTTGGGCGATCGAGTACGTGGCACCGCGGGCGGTCTGCAAGACCTTGCCGGCTCCGGCGTAGATCTGGCGGCTGACGAAGAACGGGATCAGGACCTCGGCGTAGTGGGCGAGGTCGTCGTTGCGGTGGGTGAGATAGTTCTCGTGGCACCCGTAGGAGTTGCCGGCCGAGTCGGTGTTGTTCTTGAACAGGTAGATCGTGCCCCGGATCGATTCCTCGGCGAGCCGCTGCTCGGCCGATTCGACGAGGCTTTCGAGGATCCGCTCCCCCGCCTTGTCGTGAACGACGAGGTCGTACAGCGAGTCGCATTCCGGTGTCGCGTACTCCGGGTGCGAACCGACGTCGAGGTACAGCCGGGCCCCGTTCTGCAGGAACACGTTCGACGAGCGGCCCCACGACACGACCCGCCGGAAGAGGTAGCGAGCGACCTCGTCAGGGCTGAGGCGGCGTTGCCCGCGGAGCGTGCAGGTGACCCCGTATTCGCTCTCGAGGCCGAAAATGCGGCGCTCCATGCGCGCACCGTAACAGTGCTGGCCCGATCGTGCGAGGAGGCCCATCGGATTGGAGCGGTGCCACCGACGAGAGTGCCTGGAGGCCCAGCCGAGCGTGGGGGCAGCGACGGGAGTGCTTGGACGAATAATCCCCGCGGTTCCAGGCAATCACCCTCGCGGCGTCGGGATCACTCGGACGGCGGTTCGGTGAGGCGCAGCCGCACGGTGGTGCCGGGTCGATGCTGGGCGACGACGGCGACGTCGTCGGGGTCCACGACGGCGACGACCGGGTACCCGCCGGTGGTCGGGTGATCGGCGAGCATCATCACCAACTCGCCACCCGGTGGGGCCTGCACGGCCCCGCGCACGAGCCCCTCACTGGGCAGCTCGTCGGTACGCGCCCGCACGAGCTCGGCGCCGCGGAGGCGCACGCCGACCCGGCTCGTGTCGGCGACGGTCAGCGTCGCCTCGGTGAGGATCCGCTGCCAGCCGGCGGCGAACCAGTCGGCCCGGGGCCCGGGCGTACACCGCACGACCTCGCCGAGCGCGCCGAGCGGGGCGACGTCGAGGGTGATCTCACTGCCCGGGTCGTCGCCGATGGCGAACCGGTCGCCGGCGGCGACGGGCGGTGGGCCGAGCTGGCCGAGCGTGTCGGTCGACGCGCTGGCGAGCACCCGCTCGGTGACCAGCCCGCCGCGCACGGCGACGTAGCTCCACAGCCGTGCCACGGGTGGCAGGCGGTAGATCTCTCCGGCGGCGAGCGTGAACGGGGCGGTCTCGACGCTGGTGGCGAGCAAGAGCGCCCGCTCGGCGCGCACGACCAGGCCGCCGCTGGTCTCGATCAGCGCCGTGTCGTCGTGGTTACCGACGAGTCGGTTGACGAGCGCGCCGAGCCGCCGGTCGACCATCCCGCTCGGCGACACGCCGAGGTGGGCGTAGCCGGGTCGCCCGCCGTCCTGGATCGTGGTCGCCCAGCCGGGTTCGAGCACGGTCAGCACGGCACGAACCGGACCCGGTCGCCGGGCTGGATCAGCGCCGGCGGCTCGGCGCCGGCGTCGAACAGGGTCGCCTCGGTGGTGCCCAGCAGGTGCCAGCCGCCCGGCGACACACGCGGGTAGACGGCGCTGTACTCCCCGGCGATCGCCACCGAACCGGCCGGTACGCGTGTGCGCGGGGACGCCCGGCGCGGCAGGCGTAGCTCGTCGGGCAAGCCGGAGAGGTAGGCGAAGCCCGGACTGAAGCCGCAGAAGGCGGCCGTGTACTCGGCCCCGCTGTGGCGCGTGACGAGCTCGTCGGCTGCGAGCCCGAGCGCGGCCGCGACCGCAGCGAGGTCGGGGCCGTCGTAGCGGACGCGGATCGTGACGAGGGTACGCGGGCCCGCACCGGCGGCCGCCGCATCGATCGTCGGCAGGCGGACACGCACGCCAACAAGCGTCGTCGGGTCGGTGCAGGCGATCAGCACGGTCTGCGCGCCGGGCACGACGTCGACCACACCGGGCAGGTGCGCGGCACGCACGGCGAGCGCCCACCCGGCGGGGTCGGCGAGGCCGCCGACGAGCACCGCCCGGGTGCCCATCGCCCGCAGCTCCACCGTCACCCCGTGAACGCGGCGATGCCGAAGCCGGCCTGTTCGAGCGCGCCGCGCACAGCGCTTGCCAGCTCGACCGCGCCGGGGGTGTCGCCGTGAACGCAGATCGAGCGTGCCCGCTCGGCGAGGGCGACCGCCTGGACCGCCGCGGTGGCGGGGTCGTCGATGACGGCGCCGGGTTGACCGCGCGGGACGAGCGTGCCGTCGGCGAGGTAGGCGCGGTCGGCGTACGCCTCGGGTACGGCGAGCATCCCGGCCGCCTCGGCGAAGTCGAGCAACGCCGAGCCGGGCGCGCCGAGCACGGCCATGGCCGGGTCGTACTCGTGGGCCGCGGCGACGACTGCTTCGGCTTGTTGCGGATGGGTCGAGCAGGCGTGGTACAGCGCGCCGTGCGGCTTCACGTACTGCACCGCCGCGCCGGCGACCTGGGCGAACGCGTCGAGCGCGCCGAGCTGGTACAACACCGCGTCACGCAACTCGCGCGGATCGATGTCGATGAACCGCCGCCCGAATCCGGCGAGGTCGGGGTAGCTCACCTGGGCCCCGATCGCGACGCCGTGCTCGGCGGCGAGCCGGCAGGTGCGCCGCAACGTGCTCGGATCGCCGGCGTGGAATCCGCAGGCGATGTTGGCGGAGCTGACGATGGCCAGCATCGCCGCGTCGTCACCGAGGCGCCACACGCCGTACGACTCGCCGAGATCGGCGTTGAGATCGATGCTGCGCACACGACGAATCTAGGCGGCCACCGGCTGGCGCGCGGCCGGCGTGGGTGTGCGTCTCCGTAGTGGCCGGTCCGCAATTCCGTAGTCGTCCGATTCGGAAAATACGTAGTTCGTACGGGCGCCAAGCCCGTTCGGTTCTGTCACTGTGCTGATGTCCGAGCGATTCCTCGGACCGCAGCGGAACCCTTACACGAAAGCCACAACCACCATGTCACGCACCCGTCCCTTGACCGCGCTCGTCCTGACCGCCGGTCTCGCCCTCACCGTCACCGCCTGCGGCGACGACGAAGACGACACGACGACCACCGAGGCGCCGGCCGCCACGGCCGCCCCGACGCCGACGGTGGGCGATACCAGCGCCCCCGGCACCAGCTCCCCCGCCGGCGCTCCGGCGGCGGGCGACACCGCCGCGTTCTGCGCGGCCGAACTCGAGATCGAGGCCGCCGTCAACTCCGAAGGCGACCCGACCGAGGCAATCGCCGCCGCCACCGCGGTGGCCCCAGCCGATGTCCAGCCGGCGTTCACGGATCTCGTCGCCGCATTCGGGGCCGGCGGCCCCGAGTCGCCCGAGTTCTCCGCCGCCTACGACAGCGTGATCACCTGGATGTCCGAGAACTGCGGCTTCACGGTGATCGACGCGACCGCCACCGAATACGCCTACGCCGGCGTGCCCGAAGAGATCCCCGCCGGCCCGACCATCATCAACATGACCAACCTCGGCGACGAGTTCCACGAGTTCATCCTGTTCCGCAAGGCCGACGGGGTGACCGACAGCGCGCTCGACATCGTGGCTCTGCCCGAAGAGGAGATGATGTCGAAGGCCTCGTTCGCGGCGGCGGCGTTCGGCCCGCCGGATGCGGTCGCCCACGGCGTCGCCGAGTTGGCAGCCGGCGAGTACTTCGCGATCTGCTTCCTGCCGGAGAACGCCACCCCTGAAGTGATGGCCCAGATGGAGGGCCCGGAGAGCTCGCTGCCCGAAGGCGCCGGCCCGCCGCACTTCACGCACGGCATGGTGGTCGAGTTCACCGTCACCGGCTGAGCGACCCTCAGCCGAGCTGCGGGCCACCGCCTGCTGCGGTCAGCGCCGAACGGCGCGGCGGTAGCGGGCGGTGGCCAGCGGCGCGAACACGGCGACGATGATGAAGACCCACAAGATGGTGTACAGCTCGGGGTGCTGGAGCGGCCACGCCGTCGGCTCGGGCATGTCGGGGGGCACGTTCCCGAACCGTTCCCGGGCCGCCTGGGTGACGGTCGACACCGGATTCCATTCGGCGATCGTGCGCAGCGGCCCGGGCAGGTTGCTCGACATCACGAACGTGTTGGCGATGAACGTCGCCGGGAAGATCACCATGAACGAGGCGTTGTTGACGACCTCGACGCTCGGCACCACCAAGCCGACCCACGCCATGATCCACGACACCGCGTAGGCGAACAGGAGCAGGAGGGCGAACCCGATCAGGGCGTCGAGGATGCCGTCGCGGATCCGCCACCCGATCAGCAGGCTCGTCAGGGCCATGATCACGAGCGACAAGAAGTTGTAGATCACGTCGCTGGCCGTACGCCCGGCGAGCACCGCCACCCGCGACATCGGCAGCGCCCGGAAGCGGTTGATGATGCCCTTCTGCATGTCTTCGGCGATGCCGGCACCGGTGAACGTGGCGCCGAAGACGACCGTCTGGGCGAAGATCCCCGGGGCGAGGAACTCCTTGTACGACATGCCCGGGATCGCGATCGAGTCGCCGAACACGTAACCGAACAACAAGATGAACATGATCGGCGAGAGCAGCACGAACACGACCACTTCGGGTTGGCGGCGCAGCTTGATGACGTTGCGCTTGGCGATCACCGACGAGTCGGCGAGGACGTTGGCGACGACACTCATGCCGGCACCTCCGTCCGCGCGTGCGTGGGTTGTCGATCGCTCGGGCCGCCCGGCGGGCCGTCGTCGGCACCGGCTTGGGCGACGTGGCCGGTCAGGCTGAGGAACACGTCGTCAAGGGTCGGCCGGCGCAACCCGATGTCGTGCACCTCGACGCCGCGCTCGCGCAGCTCGGTGAGCGCCGTTGCCAGAGCGCTCACGCCGGTGGTCACCGGCGCCAGGAGCCGCCGGCCGGGCGCGTCGACGTCGACGTCGCCCCCGGCCACCCCGCGCATGACGGCCTCGGCGGTCGGGACGTCGTCGTCGTTGACGATCACCAGCTCGATCCGTTCGCCGCCGACTTGGGCTTTGAGTTCGTCGGCGGTGCCGTGGGCGATCGCCTGGCCGTGGTCGATGACCACGATGTCGTCGGCGAGCTGATCGGCTTCTTCGAGATACTGGGTGGTGAGCAGCAGCGTCGTGCCGCGTCCGACGAGCTCGCGGATGATGTCCCACAGCTCGACCCGGCTGCGCGGGTCGAGCCCGGTGGTCGGTTCGTCGAGGAAGATCACCGGCGGTTCGGCGACGAGCGCCCCGGCCAGGTCGAGCCGCCGGCGCATACCGCCCGAGTACGTCTTGGCGGGGCGGTTGGCCGCGTCGGACAGCGAGAAGCGGTCGAGCAACTCCTGGGCGCGGGCGCGCGAGCGGGCCCGGCCGAGCCGGTAGAGACGCCCGATCATGTCGAGGTTCTCGAACCCCGTGAGCAGCTCGTCGACCGCCGCGTACTGGCCCGACAGGCCGATCCGCCGGCGGACTTCGGCGGGTTCGCGGCGCACGTCGGCGCCGGCAACCGTCGCCTCGCCGGCGTCGGGCACGAGCAGCGTGGTGAGGATCGACACGGCGGTGGTCTTGCCGGCCCCGTTCGGCCCGAGCAGCCCGAGCACCGTTCCTTGCGGAACTTCGAGGTCGAGGCCGGCGAGCGCGGTGACCTTGCCGGACCGGGAGGGGAACGTCTTGACGAGCCCGGACGCGACGACAGAAGCGGTAGCTGACGGCATGTTTGCGACTGTACGCGCGACCAGCGGTCAGATCGTGTCCGGTTTGGCACCGGCCAGGAGCACGTCGGCGATCCGGGCGAACAGCGTGAGGCGCACGCGCTCGCGGGCGTGCACGGGCCGGTCGGGTCGCCCGGCGGCGATCCACCGGCCGCTGCGCGGCAGGTCGGCCCAGAACAGGTCGCTCGCCGCCCCGGCGTAGTCGCCGCCGTCGGTGAGGTGCTGGCTCCCGGCCAACAGCGACGACACGTATTCGGGCGCCGGCGGGTCACCCGCCGCGGCGACCTCTCGCTCGCCGTCGCACACCATCGCCCACGACGCCTCGGTGAGGCGCGCGATCGCGGTGACGAGCCCGTCGATGCGGTCAGCGGGGGCGGTCTCGGCGAGCTCGGCGGCGAGCGCCAGGGCGAGCTGGCCGCCGTCGGTGTGCTCGTCGACGGTGGGGCGCACGTGCTCGACCGACACCCCGTCGATGGCGTGCACCTCGTGGACCATCAGGTCGACGATCGATTCGTCGGGTAGCGCCACCACGAGCTCGTCGATGACGCGGCCGCCACCGACTTCGAGGATGTCGATGCCCAGCACGTCGCCCTTCACCGAACCGATCCGGCTAGCGACCTGGCCGAGCGCGCCCGGTCGGTCGGGCAGCCAAACGCGGACGACGACGGTGTGCACGTGCGAGGAGGCTAGGGACGCTGTGTAACGGGCCTGCTACGGCTCTGTGACCGTCCGGGTCAGAGCTTGGTGAGACCCTTGCGCAGGCTGCGGATCGCCTGGCTGATCCGGCGTTCGTTCTCGATCAGAGCGAAGCGCACGTAGCCCTCGCCACCGGGACCGAACCCGAGCCCCGGCGAGAGGGCGACGTTGCAGTCGCGCACGAGCATCGAGCAGAACTCGACCGAATCCATCTCGCGGTAGGCCTCGGGGATCGGCGCCCACACGAACATCGTGCCACCCGGCTTGGGGACGTCCCAGCCGATCCGGCCGAGCCCGTCGATCAGCGCGTCGCAGCGCTTCTCGTACGTGGCGCAGATCTCCTTCGGGTACTCGGAGGCCTCGTTGAGCGTGACCGTCGAGGCGATCTGCACCGGCTGGAACGTGCCGTAGTCGAGGTAGCTCTTGAGCTTCACCAGTGCCTGCACGACGTCGGCGTTGCCGACCAGGAACGCCGACCGCCAGCCGGCCATCGAAAAGCTCTTGGTGAGCGAGTACTGCTCGACGGCGACGTCCTTGGCGCCCTCTGCCTGGAGGATCGACGGGGGCTGCACGCCGCCGAAGCCGACGTCGGCGTAGGCGAAGTCGTGGACCGCGATCATCTCGCGTTCGCGACAGAAGTCGACGACTCGCTGCATGAACGCCAGATCGACGGTGGCGCCGGTGGGGTTGTGCGGGAACGAGATCACCAACACCCGCGGCTTGGGCCACCCGACGTCGTAGGCGGTGTGCAGGTCGTGGAAGAAGTTGTCGGCGAAGTTGGCCCGCTCGTCGGGGTGACTCAGGCCGCGCATCGGCACCTGGCGCAGGTCGGCCCCGGCGAACAGCGGGCCGTACATGTGGATCGGGTAGCTCGGCGTGGGCACGATCGCCGCGTCGCCGCGGTCGAGGAGCACCCACATGAGGTGCGAGAAGCCCTCCTTGGAGCCGATCGTGTTGGTGATCTCGAGCTCGGGGTCGAGCTCGACGCCCCACGTGCGCTGGTAGTAGCCGGCCATTGCCTCGCGCAGCTTCGGCAGGCCACGCGACAGCGAGTAGCGGTGGTTCCGCGGGTTGCGCGCCGCTTCGGCGAGCTTCTCGACGGCGACCTGCGGCGAGGGGATGTCGGGGTTGCCGAAGCCGAGGTCGACCACGTCCGCCCCGGCCCGCCGAGCCTCGATCTTCAAGTTGTTGATGATCGTGAACACATACGGGGGCAGATTGGTGATCCGGCGGAATTCCATCGCGGGTTAGGTTACGTCCGTGAAGGCTCCGGCTGATGGCTGCGTTTGGGTGTGCATCGAGATCCCGCGTGGCAGCCGCAACAAGTACGAGATCGACCACGACACCGGGGTGGTCATGCTCGACCGGCGGCTGTTCACCGCCACCACCTACCCCGCCGACTACGGGTTCGTGCCTGAAACGCTCGGTGGCGACGGCGATCCGCTCGACGCCTTGGTCTTGCTCGAGGACTCGGTGTTCCCCGGTGTGTGGGTGCAGGCGCGCCCCGTGGGCGTGCTCTACATGGAAGACGAAGCCGGCGAGGACGCCAAGCTGATCTGCGTCCCCCCGAAGGAGCCGCGCTGGGCCGCGGTGCACGACCTCGCCGACCTGACCCCCCAGTTGATCGCCGAGATCCAGCACTTCTTCGAGGTCTACAAGGCGCTCGAACCGAACAAGCACAGCTCGACCGCCGGGCTCGGCGGGGCGACCGAGGCGTGGGCCGAGATCGCCGAGGCGCGAGCGAACTACGCCCGCTGACCCTCGGGCGGGCTCAGTCGCCGGCCGCCGCGAGCAGGGCGGCACCGACGGCACCAGCGCGTTCGCCCCAGTGGGCGAAGCGCACCTCCGGGAGCGGACGCAGTTCGGGCTGGTAGATCAGCTCGGCGAACCAGCGTCTGATCGGGTCGAGGTACAGGTCGGCGCCGGCCGCCAATCCCCCACCGAGCACGAAGGCGCCCGGATCGACGGCGTTGGTGAGGTTCACCAGCCCGAGCGCAACCCAGCGGCCGAACTCGTCGATCACGGCCAGCGCCCCGGCGTCGCCCTCTCGGGCCGCGGCTTGCACCATCTCGCCGCGCACCGCCTCGGGGTCGCCACCGGCGAGTTCGAGCACGCGCGACGTGCGCCGCCCGATCGCCGCTTCGCGGGCGAGCCGGGCCAGGCCCGATCCGGACGCGTAGCGCTCCCAGCACCCCCGGCGACCGCACGGGCACGGTGGCCCGTCGGGATCGACCACCATGTGGCCGTACTCGCCGGTGAAGCCGTTGCTCCCCTGCTGCAGCCGGCCGCCGAGCACGAGCCCGCCGCCGATACCGGTGCCGAGCGTGACGAGCACCATGTCGGCGAACCCGCGCCCGGCACCCGACGTGTGCTCGGCGAGCGCCGCGCAGGTGGCGTCGTTGCCCACCGTGACCGGGAAGCCGAGCCGGGCGGCGAGCAGGCCGGAAACGTCGAAGTCGGCGACGCCGTCGAGGTTGGGGGCCGCCCGCAGCACGCCGGCCCGCGTGACCAGGCCGGGCACCCCGACCCCCAACTGGTCGGCGGCCCCGAGGGCGCGGGCGAGTTCAGTCAGGGTGTCGACGAGCGCTGGCAGGCTGCCGGCGCCGCGCGGGGTGGCCCGGCGCTGCTCGTCGACGACCTGTCCGGCGGCGTCGAGCGCCACCCCGAGACACTTGGTGCCGCCGACGTCGATGCCCACCGCGCGCGCGGCGCCGGCGGCGCCGGGATCAGGCTTCAGCGAACGCCTTCATTTCCTTGATGGCGTTGAGGATCCGCCGTTCGGCGCGCCGCTTCACGAACCCCGGCAGCGGCACCACCAACTCGATCGCCAGGTCGTACTGCACGTGGGTGCCGCCGTCGTCGGTGGCGCGGAACGTGTAGGCCCCGTCGATCGAACGCTGGATGTCGCCTTTGACCATCGTCCAGGCCAGCTGGCGCGGCGCTTGGCCGTAGTCGTAGCGCAGCGTGTAATGGGTGCTCCTGCCGAGCGCCGACGTGCGGAACTCGACCTGTGCCGGGCGGCCCTCGGCGTCGCGCTCGGTGATGACGACGTCCTTCACGTCGTGCGCCCAGTCGGGGTACCGCTCGAGGTCGGTGGCGATCCGCCACACCTCGTCGGGCGGGGCCGCAATGGTGATCGACTCGGTCGCGGTCTCAGCCATGCTCGGCATTCTGCCCGATCGGCGCGGTCGATTCACGAACCTCGGCGGGTGGCGCCCCGTCGGCGCGCACCGCGAAGTCGGCGTGGCGGGCGGCCCACACGCCGTTGAGGCCGAAGCCGAGCATCGGCACGAGGAACCCGACCGCGAGCGACGAGCCGGGGCTGCCCTCGGGGCCGTCGGGCCGCCACAACGTGGTGCCGAGGGCGATCGCGAACTGCAGCGCAAGCGCGCCGAGCATCGCCCGCTTGACGCCGCCCGGCACGGCCGGACCGAGCAGCAGGTACAGCTGACTGACGGCGATCTCGTTGGTGCGGCTGCGTTGCACGGCCGCCCAGTACGACCACAAGAAGGCGAACACACCGATCGCGAACAGGGTCATCGCCGTGGCCGCACCGACCCACTGGGCGGTGGTGTCGAACACCATCGCCGCGTACACGGCGGTGAGCGCGAACACCGTGGTGAGGACGAGGTCGGCCTGGACGATGCGTTCGCCGGCGGGTCGGCTGGTCACCGTGCCGAGGCTACCGGCGGGTCGGCGAGGGCTGCCCGGAGACGCTCCGCCAGGAGGTCGTAGTCGAACAACGTCGCGGCCCGTTGGCGGGCCGCCCGGCCCATGGCCGTACGCATCGAGGTGTCGTCGAGCAGTGCTGCGAACGCTTCGGCCGCGTTGGCGACACCGTCCGGCCCGGCCGCCTCGACGACCAGCCCGGTGACGCCGTCGGCGACCGCTTCGGCGGCGCCACCGCTGCGGCCGGCCACCTGCGGCACCCCGCACGCGGCGGCCTCGACGAACACGATGCCGAAGCCCTCCTGCTCGAGCCCGCCCCACCGGTTCCGGCACAGCATCGTGAACACGTCGGCACACGCGTACAGCCGTGGGAGCGCGTCGTGGGCGACCCGGCCGAGGAACGTCACCGGGGCGGCCAGCTCGCCGGCGAGCCGGCGCAAGCGGTCCTCGTCGCGGCCCGCTCCGGCGATCGCCAGGAC